>CAKMZR010000064.1 GCA_929200455.1 uncultured Alphaproteobacteria bacterium
CCCTCATACCCCTCCCGATAATAATGAATACGTGACGACATCTCTAACATCCTCCACACATATGACGCCTCAGAACGTCTCACCAAAATCTCAAATACATCTCCACCGTCACCGCCTCCGCACAACAACAATACACGCACATTTCCCAACATCGTACCCACAACTTTACCCCTCGGGAAACCTACCTCCTCCATGTCCATCATCACACAACCCCCCAAGTACATACGCACCCCCTCTCCTCCCAAAAGAATATGCTCCCACTGATCCGTCTCCTCCACACACGACAACAGCACGCCCTCAGACAATCCCGCCTTCTCCAATCCTTTAACCAAAGAACCCAATTCCCCCTCATCACACATCAATAACCACTCATCAGGACCCAACCACATACAACGATGCCAACCCTTCTTCTTCCCACCCTCTCCGTACGTACAAGGACTCAAAGGCCAATCAAAACCCAAAGTCTCACCAAATAAACCGTGCAATGCCTCACCCCCCTTACCCTCCAGACAACACCTCACACCCAACTTACCCCAGACCTTCGATGAAGACTCCATCCAAAAATCTCCCCGCTCCAATCTCGGGTAACCATCACACACCATCTCCCCTTTTGCCGCCTCTTTCATCATAAACCTCCCTCTCTCCACCAAACACGCGACACGATCTTCGCCTTCGTCGTCTCAAACTCTCCTCCCGCTCCCACTCTCCCCACAAGAACTTCCTCCCCATAACGAGACTTCCCATCCTTCACCAGTCCCATCGCTATCGAACGTCCCACATTCGGACTCATATAACTCGACGTCACATGACCCTCGTTCTCCAAAGGCAATAAACTCAAATCCGCAGCCTCACTCAATATCACCCCGCCCTCCTCCAACTTCTCTTCAGAATTCTCACTCTCCAAACCCACCAGCTCCAATCTCCCAGAACCACGCAATCCCCCAAACTTCAGTCCACGATAACCCAGAAAATCTTCCTTCTTCTTCGACACAAGACCATCATGATCCGCATCATACGGAGTCACCGTCGAATCCACATCCTGACCCACAATCACATAACCAACCTCCGCCCTCAACAAATGCATCGTCTCCGTACCATACGGAACAATGCCATACTTCTCTCCCGCCTCCAAAATCCTACGCCATAACCACAAACCATAACGGGACGGAATGTTTATCTCATAACCCAATCCTCCCGTGAAATTCACTCCAAATATCCTCACGCCCACTCCCCCCACCTTACCCTCGCTCACACGCATCGGACTTACGCCCTCCGCCAAGGACCCATCGTCCAAAATATCTCTCAACATATCCAAACTGTGAACACCGTTGACCGCATACACACTCCACACCTCCGTCACCGACTTACAATACACCTCCCAGTCCGGCCACTCCGTCTGCAACCAACCCTCTATCCAACCCAAAACACGCGCAGCTCCTCCCGTCGTCGTCGTCATATGATAATGATCAACTCCCAAGCGGGCCGTCACACCATCATCCATAATCATACCCGCTTCGTCCAACATCATACCATAACGACAACCTCCCTCCTTCAAGCCAGACCAATCATTCGTGTACAACATGTTCAACAAACGTACACTGTCCTTACCACGAATATCTATCTTGCCCAGTGTCGAAGCGTCCATCACCCCCACGCCCTCTCGAACACCCAAAGATTCCCTCCGCACCGCCGCATCCATACTCTCCCCCGTTTGCGTATAATAACGTGCACGCTTCCAGTCTCCCACATCCTCAAAGACCGCCCCCATCTCCACGTGTGCACTGTGAGCCGACGTCGTCCGAACCGCATGGTACACATCTCCACGGTGCATCCCCGCAACCGTTCCTATCGTCAAGGGCGTAAATGGCGGACGGTACGTCGTCGTACCCAAAAAACCAGCTCCCTTCCCACACAACTTCGACAACAACGCCAGTCCGTGCATGTTGCTCGTCTTCCCCTGATCCGTTGCCATACCCAGAGTCGTATAACGCTTCATATGCTCAACAGACTCAAATCCTTCCGCATGAGCCAACAAAACATCCCGCACACTCACATCATTCTGAAAATCCACAAATTGCTTCCCAGGCTTGTGCCACAAATTCGGAAACCATACACTCTCCCTATCCCATCTCCTATCACCCTCTCCCTCTTCAACCTCACGACCTCCCACACCCACCTTCCACATACCCATCCTCCCCCTCAATCCCATCCCCAAACGCGACAACGCACGACGACCCGCCTCGCGACCCGACACCATACCCCCCGCAAAACCTTCCTCCCCCATCGCCATCCCTACAACCTGAAACCTCTCTCCCGAAGATTCCTCAGGAACAAAAATCTCTCGCTCCTCATCAAATTTCAACTTACCCCCCCAGTGACAATTCAAATGAACACACGGCGTAAATCCATGCGACATCGCCACAATATCCACTTCCTCATAACCCACCTCACGACCTCCAAGAGACTCCCCTCCCTGACCCAAATTCTCCCAGCCAAGACCACGCACACGATTCCTTCCCCGAACTCGAGTCGGATAACTTCCCTCCTCAATCCTTATACCCTCCTCACGCGCACGATCCGAAAACAACCCCCGCACATCATAACGAGAATCCAAAACCATCACCTCAGAACCCGCCTCCTTCATCACCAAAGCCGTCTGATACGCATCGTCGTTATTCGTTACCACACACACCCTCTCCCCCACACGAACTCCGTAATGCCTCAAATAACGACGAA
This sequence comes from uncultured Alphaproteobacteria bacterium, assembly GCA_929200455.1. GTDB lineage: Bacteria > Pseudomonadota > Alphaproteobacteria > CAKMZR01 > CAKMZR01 > CAKMZR01. The sequence continues at coordinate 2,737 of CAKMZR010000064.1, forward strand.
CCGCTCCCGCCAACATCACACCAGGCCTGTCGTTGTTCACAAACGTGCTCGGCTGCTCAAGACCCCCACTTGCCAGTATCACCTCTTTTGCCCGAATCTTCCACAAGACCTCACGCGGACCCAATCCCTCCCCCACTTCGTCAGAACGTTCCACCGCCAACACATAGTTTCCCGGATACACAGAGACCGCCGTCGTGCGACGCAATACCCTCACATGATCACACGAATCCGCCTCAGACCACACAGACCTCACCCAATCCATACCCTCCATGCCCTCCACTTCACCCTCGTCTCCCTGCATCCAACCTCCCTCCGTATGCCCCTCGTCCAAAATCACCACGCGACCCTTCCCCCTCAACAGCTCAGACAACGCCGCCGTGCCACTCGAACCCCCTCCTATCACCAACACATCACAACTACAGTAACGCCACGCATAATCCCTCTCACACACCTCCCGTGGACCCTCTCCCAAACCCGCCATACGACGAATCAACGGCTCGTAAAAACGCCAGCCCCATATAAACGTCTTGTAGTAAAATCCCGCCGTCAATAAACCACTGAATAATCCCAATCCCTCCTTCACATCATAGTGAAGACTCGGCCAGTAATTCTGCGACCTCACCTTCAATCCCTCGCTCAACTCCAACATCGTACCACGCGTATTCGGAGTCAATCCCTTACCCTCACCCCACGTCACCAGTCCATTCGGCTCCTCACTTCCCACTCCCAAAAACCCCCGGGGACGGTGGTACTTAAAACTACGTCCCACCAAATGCATATCATACGACAACAACGCAGATGCCAACGTATCACCCCTGTATCCCTTCATCCACTGTCCGTCAAACGAAAAATCTATCTCCTGCGTCCTGTCCACACGACCCCAACCCTCCACACGATTCAATGCCCTCTTTATCATGAACCCATCTCCCTCTCCGCCTCTACAGGCAAAGGTGGAAGCTTCTCTCCAACCTTATACGCACCCCCGATCTCATCCGTCACAGAATGTCTCAATACATAAAAATAACGACGACAACCCGCATCATGACTCCATAAATCCCTCTGCCAACCCTCCACATTCTCTCGCTCGTACAAATACGATGACCACTCGCCGTCTCCCACAGACACATCAGGACGTACTATATGCCCCTCATCATGATAATGAAACTCTAACTCCTCCCTCTCTCCACACCACGGACACGGAATATATAACAAAATCTCTCTCCTCACTGCCTAGTGTGCAACACCAGATGCCGCTCCCTCATCCACAAGGCATCCCTCGCGAAAGCGTTCCATCCCAAACGGAGCCGCCTTCTCAACCATCTCTCCTCGCGAAATAGAATGTGCAAATAAATGTCCGGAACCAGGTGTCGCCTTAAATCCTCCCGTACCCCAACCACAATTTACATACAAATTCTCTACCGGAGTCTTCCCCAATATCGGACTCCTATCCTTCGTCACATCAACCGTGCCTCCCCACATCCTCAATACCCGCATACGTCGAATACACGGAAATAACTCCACAATAGACGCCGTCGTAGAAGAAAACCAACCCTCCCCTCCTCGACGGCTATAAGATACAGGCAAGTCCGTTCCTCCCCCAATCACAAGCTCTCCCTTGTCAGACTGACTCATATAACCATGCACCCCGTTCGACATCACAACCGTCGACAACATCGGCTTCACAGGCTCACTCACCAAAGCCTGCAACGTGTTCATCATAAGAGGAAGGCGAAAACCCGCAAGCTCCGCAAGGCGTGACGAATGTCCAGCAACCACAAGACCCACCTTCTTCGCCTTCACCTTCCCCCTGCTCGTCTCAAGTCCCACAACCTTCCCTCGCTTTACATCAAAGCCGGTCACCTCACAGTTCTCTATAATATCAACCCCAAGGCCACTTGCCGCCCTCGCATAACCCCACGCAACCGCATCATGACGTGCGACTCCTCCTCGCGGCTGAAAAACTCCCCCCATAATAGGAAACCTACCATGCAAATTAATAATCGGAACCAGCTCCTTCACCTCCTCAGGCGATAACCACTCAGAATCCACACCCGCCGCTCTTATCGAGTTGCAACGACGCCGAGACAGCCTTATATCACCCTCATCATGGGCCACGTGAAGCACTCCACGCTGCGAAAACATCACATTGTAATTCAATTCTCGCGACAATCCCTCCCACATCTTCACCGCATGATCATACAACGCCAGACTCTTATCCCACAAGTAATTCGAACGCACAATCGTCGTGTTTCGAGCCGTGTTCCCTCCTCCCAACCAACCCTTCTCCAATACCGCTATCCGACCCACATCACATTCAGATGCCAAATAATACGCCGTCGCAAGACCATGTCCACCTCCACCCACAATCACCACGTCATACTCATCCCCCAACTCGCTACTGCCCCACTGACGCCCCCAACCCGTATGACCTCTCAACGACTCATACGCCAAACGCAACCCTGAAAAATGACCTGACATCCGCTCCTCTATCCTCTCCTTAGAAGAAACCAAACCCTCAAACTACTTAGAATCAAAGCCTCCCAAAAAGTCAAGAAGACCCTGCTTATCCTCGTCTTCTTCCGATTCTTCCGACGTGTAACTCCGTTCTCGAGAAGAACTCACCCGCGCCCGATCCTCCGACTCCCTCTCATCCCTTGATGGATAATCATCCTGCTCAAATCTCGTCTTCGGCAAACTGCGTCCCTTGCCTCCCCTAGGCGAAGACACTTGCTGATCCCTACGAGGAGGACGACCTCCTCCCGTAGACACCTTGCCTCCCTGAACACGCAAATAATGCTCCGCATGTTGGTACAAATTCTCCGAATATGCCCTGTCCCCTCCCTGCGAACTGTCTCGTGCCAATCCCATGTAACGATCATATATCTGTGTCGCACTCCCACGAATCCTCACAGAACCAGGACCGTTCGAATCAAAATAATTGTTGTGCGAACCTCCACCACCTCGACGTACACCACCACCGCCCCCGTTCATAGGCTTGTTCCTCAAACCTCGTGCACGACCAGATCCTTTCGACACTGACTTCATGTCATCCTTCCTCATCATCTTCTTCTCTCCACTCTGTTCATCCAGCCCCTGCCCGCACCCACAAAACCCACGCAATTCCTATACTAACACCCCTAAACACTTTGAGCAACCCTCATACAAAAAAACTCATCCCACAACCACAACGACCCTTCTCATTCGGATTGCTAAATATAAACTTCCATCCCAAATCATCCTCCTCAACATCCATGCAACTCCCCAGTAAAAACATCACCGCTCCAGGATCCACAAAAACCTTCACGTCCCCCAACTCTATCACCTCCTCAAACGGCAAGGCATCTCCCTCTCCCTCACTCACATCATAACTCAGACCAGAACATCCCTTCTTGCCCACCTTCACCCTCACACCCCCTCCTTCTCCCACCAACTCCCGAATCTTCGCCGTTGCGCGATCCGTCACCCCCAATACCGCTTCAGCTCTCATCTATACCTTCACCTTCACCTTCACCTTCACCTTCACCTTCCCGCAAAACCTTCGACAACAATCCACTCAATAACGACACCTCCTTAGCCCCAAAAAATGCATCCCCCACCGCCACATAATCCGCAACCACTATCTTACTCCTACCCTCAGAACCCGCAAGCGATAACTCGTACAACGCTCCTTGCATAATACACCTTAACAATACCGGAACACCACCAAAATCTCGTCCGCCAGATACCATATTCCCCTCCAAAAACTTACGGACACGCTCATCCCACTTCACTTCACCAAACATACCACCCACAATACCATAAAATAACTCCTCGTCAAAATTCATCCTCTCAAACTTCGCTCCCGCCTCCTCGCCCTCCTCCACTTCACTGCCATCAGGAAACCAAAAATCTTCCCCATATCCAGCATCAACCCTATCCCCTCCCTCCTTCCTGTTCCACATATACAACACCTGTACCACACGAAGACGTGAACGACGTCGCCTCAATCCCTCACTCTCTCCCTCGTCACAAACCTCCATCAAATAACCTCATCAGCTTCACACATGCCTCCACCGCCCCTCCCCCCTTGTCCTTGTCTCCAACATCCGCACGAACCAAGGCCTGGGCCTTCGTCTCACACGTCAATATCCCATTCCCTATCGCCAAACCCTCCAAGCCCAAATCCATCAAACCCCTCACACTCTCAGAACTCACACTCTCATAGTGCGTCGTCTCTCCCCGAATAACACAACCAAACGCCACATAACCATCCACCTCATCTCCTCGTTCCGCGTCTATCCTCACAATCGCAGGCGGAATCTCTAACGCTCCAGACACATAATAACAACCAACCTCCTCCACGCCCAAAGCATCCACTCGCCGTCTCCCGCCCTCAAGCAACCCCAACGTCACATCCTCGTAATAATTCGCCACCACAAATACCACTCGCTCCTTCATACTCCTCGTTCCTCCCGATACCGCACCAAACTCTCTATCGTTCCCAGCTTCAGTCCATGATGCCCGCAAAAATCCCTCAAACCCTCAACCCTCAACATCCTACCATCATCCCCCATCACCTCACATATCACTCCCGCATCCCCACATCCTGAAAGACGCGACAAATCAAGAGACGCCTCCGTGTGACCCCTCCTCCCCAACACGCCCCTCTCATCGGCACACACAGGAAAAATATGACCAGGCACAACCACAGAAGATTCACGCGCACTCTCAGAACTCGCTACCCTTATCGTCCTTGCTCTATCCGCCGCTGATATGCCCGTCGTCACACCATCACTCGCCTCTATCGACTCATAAAATGCCGTGCCGTAACGACTCACACCACGCTCCCTCATCCGCAATAGTCCCAAACGATCCATTCCCCTCTTATACAACGACAAACATATCAATCCACGACCCTCCCTCGCCATAAACGCTATCTGTGACTCTCCCACAGAACGCGCAGAACACACCAAATCTCCCTCGTTCTCCCTATCCTCATCGTCCACCATCACAACCATACCTCCTCGTGCAACCTCCTCCAACAAGTCCTCCACGCTCGAAAACTCAACCATCAACCTTCTCCCTCAACCTTTCCAAATACCTCATCATCATGTCCACCTCCATGTTCAATCCGTCTCCCGTCTTCCTCCCCGAAAATGTCGTGTGCTCATAGGTGTACTCTATCACGTTCACCCAAAAATATGTCCGACCATCCTCGTCCTCTTCCACCTCATTCACCGTCAACGACACACCGTCCAACGCCACAGAACCCTTCCTCGCCACGTAACGCTCCAGTCCCCCCAATACCTCAAACCTATACCCATAACTCCCACCATCAGCTCTCATCTCACGCAAAATCACCACCCCATCCACGTGACCCTGCACCATATGACCTCCCAACTCATCCCCCAAACACAAGGAACGCTCCAAATTCACCCCCGTGCCTACTCTCCAGTCTCCAAGCGTCGTCCTCTTCAAGGTCTCCCCAGAAACCCCAAACAAACCCTCACCTCCAGAACCACGACCCTTCAGAGTCAAACACACCCCACTACACGACACAGAAC
>CAKMZR010000065.1 GCA_929200455.1 uncultured Alphaproteobacteria bacterium
CTCTAAACCCACCCCCTCCGAAACGTCATCCCTTCTCCCCATGTCAATCACAACCTCATCTCCGCACCCCCAGACTCCCTGCGGATTCTTCACCCTCGCCCTCCTCGCTTTCCTCCTAACCCTCTTCCCCCTCTCCGCTTCCTCCCAAACTTCACCCTCCGCACCCGACTGTCGTGGACTCACAAGTTCCCACATCATCGAAACCCAACGACACCTCGCCGCTGCTCGCTTCGAATCCTTGCAAGAACATATCGTCTCCAGCTACAACAAAAATCGCTACCGCGACAAAATCTTCGCCCAAATCCCCCTTCCTGACCCCCTCTTCGGCACCGTCTCCGTCTTCGATGAAAAACATATCATTATGCGTCCGGAAAATGCTTCCTTCTATACCCTCGTAGCACCCCAATACTTCTCTTTCTTCGACAGCACCGTGCGGGAATGCTCCTTCTCTTCCGGCTCTCCCCAAGTCCTACTCAGCTTCTCAAATACCTCAAATGATAATGCGTCCATCATCGGAATCTATAGCACCGTCGGCTATAACAATACCCAAACCAAACTTACTCAAGTTACCAACAATCCTCTCAATACCTCCGGACTTTCCCTAGGTCTTGGAGCCCACACCCTCATCGATTTCAACGACTTCTACTTCTTCGCCATGGGCGGAATCAGTAGTGACACCCACCAAATCGATATCCCCGCAGCATCTCTCACATCAACCCAAAGCAAAGACCTCGCCGAACCAGGGACTCTACACTTCTCAGGAAAAACAGGCATAGGAACAAGCATTCCCTTCAATACCCTCCTCCTCAATTCCTCTCTCAACGTCGCCTACTACCAAACCTCCCTAAAAGAAACCTCATATCCCGCAGAAACAAATGTCTCCATCTCCCAAAATGGCACAAATGGCGCCTGGATCGTCCCCGGGGCAAGCCTCCATCTCCAACAGTACTTCAGCGGATTCGATACCACTCGCATCGGCATCACCGCTACCCTGCACGCAGGATACTCCTTTAGCGTCGGAGACCCCTCTTGGGTCTACCAAGTCGGCTTCGCAAAACAAACCGTCCATCTCGACAACCCTCGATTCGACGCTTCCATGCGGAGTGCTTTCGTCATACAAATCGCTCAAAGCTTATCCCTCAACCTCTACGCTCAAATCGGAAGAACTTTCAATAATTCAGACTTTTCCTCCGCTTTTCTCAACACCGGTGTTTATTTCGAAAGTCTTTTCTGATAGAACCTTTCTTATGGTGCAAAGAAAATAAGCTTAATATCCGCATTCGCGACCACAACTCACGCCCACTCATGAGACCATGTGGAGACCACTTGCATCCACAAAAAAGGAGATAAACGATGATGAAGAATTCTTTAATACTGCTGGCACGCTCTTGCTTCGCCCTGCTTTGTGCTTCACTCTTGTACGTAACGCCTCTTCACGCCGAAAATCATAGTGAGTGGAATAACATCCTCAAAGAAGCAAAAGGACAACACGTCTTTTGGAACGCTTGGGGAGGAGACGATCGCTTCAACAACTTCATGCGTTGGGCCGGCGACCAAGTCGAAGAACAATACGGAGTCAAAGTCACACACGTCAAAATCAATGACACCGCCAATGCCGTTCGTGCCGTCCTCGCAGACAAACAAGCCGGCAAAAATCAAGGCGGGAAAATAGACCTCATATGGATAAATGGCAGCAACTTCTTCACCATGAAAAAAAACAAACTCCTCTACGGACCTTTCACAGACAAACTCCCAAACTTCGCCCTCGTATCTCCAGAAAAAAATCCCGCCACCGTCACTGACTTCACCATCAACACCGACGGATACGAAGCCCCTTGGGGACTCGCGCAATTCATCATCATCTACAATGCAGACAAAACCCAATCTCCTCCTCGCCACAGCAACGATATTCTCGCTTACGCCAAAAAGAATCCCGGCAGAATCTCTTACGCTTCCCCTCCAGACTTCACCGGGACATCCTTCCTCAAACAAGTCCTCATCGAACAATCCAAAGAAACAGACATCCTCAGCAGGCCTCCTCGCGATGCAGAAGACGCTGAAGCCGTACTCAAACACCTTTGGGCATACCTCGATGTCCTTCACCCCTTGCTATGGCGTCAGGGAAAAGACTTCCCCTCCAATGCCGTAGGACTCGAAAAATTGCTCTCTGACGGCTTTGTCGACCTCTCTTTCTCCTTCAACGTCAATGCCGCTTGGCTCGGTATATCTCAAGGCGATTTCCCCAAATCCATCAAATCCACCACCTTCTCCAACGGCGGACTTTCCAACGTCAACTTTACCGCCATTCCCTATAACGCCAACGCAAAAGAAGGGGCCATGATCCTCGCAAACTTCTTGCTCTCACCCCAAGCCCAAGCAAGACGGCAAAATCCAGAATTCTGGGGAGACCCCTCCGTTCTCGATTTCGACAAACTCTCAGAAAAAGAACAGAGCCTTTTCGATTACAATATCAACGCCCCCGAAGGTGCCGTAATCTCACTCAAAGACCTGCAAATCGCACAACCTGAACCTCATCCCGATTGGATCCAACACATCGAAGTCGGATGGAAAAAACGATACGCACAACAATCCTAGAAACACAGAAAAAAACATCGGACTCTCTTAGACCTCAGTGACTTCTTTACCCCGCCCTTCTTCTTTCTTGCGTTATGGGGTCGTTGTTGTCATCATCTCCCCCGTCATCGCCGGCTTGATCATCACTTTCTGCATGGCTTTCGGGTACTTTCCCGCTCTCCAAGGAAACTCCCTGTCCTTCGAACCCATCTTCAACCTCATACAACAAAAAGAATTCACAAACTCCCTCTTCCGCACTGTCTCCACAGGAGTCACCGCAACCCTCATCTCCCTCCTCATCACACACGCTCTCCTCGCCTTCTGCTCCTCCCAACGATTCTTCTTCACACTCCTCCATAAACTCAATACACCCCTCCTTGCCGTTCCCCACATCACCGTCATCCTCGGAATCACCTACCTCCTGAGCTCTCACGGAACCTTCGGACGTATACTCCACGCCGCCACATCCCAGCATGTCGACTACATCTTCGCTCCAGACCCCCAAGGATACGCCGTCATCCTCTCCCTCGTCATCAAAGAAGTCCCCTACCTCCTCCTCATGTCCGCTGGAGCCCTCAGACATATGCCCTCAAAAAAAATGATCATCGTCTCACAAAGCTTCGGCTATTCCTACTCCGCCGCTTGGACAACCACCATCCTACCCCTCATCCATAGACAACTCAGACTCCCCACCATCGCCGTCCTCTCCTTCTCCCTCTCAAGCCCAGAACACAACATCCTCCTCTTCCCGCGATACGCCACTGGACTCCCAGGACTCACCATCGGCTTCTATAACCATACAGACCTCTCCCTCCAATTCACCGCAGCCGCCGCCGCTACGCTCCTCATCTTCGCTTGCCTCCTCACCATACTCGCTTGGTTCTTATGCGACGCCATCCTACGACGATTGGTCCGAAAATTTTGGCTCACGCGCGGGAAAAGAAACCTCAAATCCGAATCCTTCGCAAAAAATCTCATCCTCTCATTCACTCTCATCCTCACAGGAATCGGAACCCTTTCTTTCATCATCATGTTCATCTGGTCCTTCACCAAAATTTGGCGATTCCCAAACCTCCTTCCCTCCCAAATCTCTCCCCAATTATGGCTCAATGTCGGCATGTACGTAGAACCCACACTCTCAACCCTCCTCATCGCCGCACTCGCCTTCTTCTTATCCCTCGCCCTCGCCCTCATATTCCTCGAAACACAACCCTCTCCCAAAAAAAAATATACAAAAAAAATATACCACTCCGAACAATTCCCCATCCTCCTCTTCTATCTCCCCCTCATCATCCCACAACTTAGCTTCATCTTCGGACTCGATATCCTCTCTTCCTTCCTCCTCCCCTCATCCCCCGTCACCACTCTCTGCATCCTCGTATGGAGCCACGTCCTCTTCGTCTTCCCCTACCTCCTCATCTCACTCTCATCACCCTACAGACACTTCGATAACCGCTACTCCATCACCGCACGGTGCCTCGGACGTTCCTACTTCTCCACACTCCTCACCGTCAAATGGCCCCTCCTCAAAGCCCCCATACTCTTCGCCTCCGCCATAAGCATCACCGTCAGCTTCGGACTCTTCCTCCCAACCCTCATCCTAGGGGGCGGACGATACCCCACACTCACCATCGAAACCGTTTCCCTCGCGTCAGGCGGAAATTTACGCATCATCGCTCTCCTCACCATCTTGCAAACCCTCCTCTCCCTCTCCATACTCACCCTCGCAACCTTCTGGTCTCGACCCAGATTCAAACCCTAAGTCATCATGTCACAAAATCTCTTCATCCCCTCTCTCTCCCTAAAACGATACGGCGAAATCTTACTCTCCGTTCACAACCTCTCCATAAAAAACGGAGAAATTATCACACTCATGGGCCCCTCAGGATGCGGAAAATCTACCCTCCTTTCCGCCATCTGTGGCACCCTCGACAGTGCCTTCTCTTGTCACGGCGAAATCTTACTCAACGGAAAACCCATCCAAAACCTCCCTCCCAATAAACGAAATATAGGCATCCTCTTCCAAGATGATCTCCTCTTTCCCCACCTCTCTGTTTCCGAAAACCTTCTCTACGCCATACCCGCCAATACCCCCCGAAAAGAACGAAAATCTATCGTCGAACAAGCCCTCACCTCCGTCGAACTTGCCCACCTCGACCTCAAAGACCCCGCCAGACTCTCCGGCGGACAACGATCCCGCATCGCCCTTGCCCGCGCATTCCTCGCAAAACCACAAACTCTCTTCCTCGATGAACCCTTCTCCAACCTCGACGCTCCCCTCAGAAAAGCCATGCGGACTCTCGTCCTTCACCACATCCAAAGCTCAAAAATACCCAGCATCATGGTCACCCACGACAAAAAAGAAGCTCTCGCCATGAAAGGACGAATTTTTGAAATCCATAACCACATTCTTGTTGAAAAAAATCCTCCAACCTCATAGAGTCTACCTTGTGGAAATTCTATAACTTTCCACCACGCACATCCCCATAAACCCCCTCACCACTCTTGTGGCTCACACATAAAGAAAGAAAATCATCATGGCTGTCCCAAAAAGAAAAGTCACACCCTCCCGAAGAGACAAACGGAGAATGCATGACAAACTCACGCCTCCCACCTTCGTCGAAGACAAAGAATCAGGCGAATTGCGGAGACCTCATCATATCGACCTCAAGTCAGGAATGTATAGAGGACGGCAAATCCTTGAGCCTCAACAGTAACACATACTATGACTCCTGCTCCTAAGTCCGACAAAAGCTCTGCTTCTCAAAAAAAAGACACAAAAGATCACTCCTTGCAAGAGACTATGGGCGACAAAGACAATCATTCCCCTACGTCTGCAGGACAAAGCCACGAGATCGGAGGTCCTTCAGGGCCAGAACCGACACGCTATGGCGACTGGGAAAAAAAAGGCCGGTGCTACGATTTCTAAACCCTAAAAAAAGAGGACCCCATGTTTCACGAAAACCTTAAAAAAGACTTGCCTTCTCGTCACGTCTCCGTTGGGGCCAAAAGTGCGCCTCACCGCTCTTACTACTATGCTATGGGCATGACACCCAAAGACATCGCCAAACCCTTTGTCGGCGTGGTCTCTTGTTGGAATGAATCCGCTCCTTGCAATATCAGTCTTGGCACACAGGCTCAAACCGTAAAACAAGGCGTAAGAGCCGCTGGCGGAACACCTCGTGAATTCACCACCATTACCGTCACAGACGGAATCGCTATGGGGCACTCCGGCATGAAATCGTCCCTTGTCAGCCGAGAAGTTATCGCCGATTCCGTCGAACTCAGCGTACGAGGTCACTGCTATGACGCCATCGTCGGCCTTGCGGGATGCGACAAATCCCTTCCGGGAATGATGATGGCTATGGTGCGTTTGAATGTCCCTTCCGTCTTCATTTACGGCGGCTCCATCCTCCCGGGACGCTACAAAGGACGCGATGTCACCGTACAAGACGTGTTTGAAGCCGTCGGTCAACATGCCGTCGGCACCATCAACGACCAAGAACTCTCCGATATCGAACAGTGTGCTTGCCCTTCTGCCGGCTCTTGCGGCGGGCAATTTACCGCCAATACCATGGCTTGCGTATCAGAAGCCCTAGGAATCGCCTTGCCAGGTTCTGCCGGAGCTCCCGCTCCCTACGAACACCGTATGCAATTTGCCGAACAAAGCGGCGAACAGGTCATGGAACTCATCAAACTCTCCATCCGACCCCGCGATATTGTCACGCGAGAATCACTCACAAATGCCGCTCGCGTCGTCGCGTGCTCAGGAGGTTCCACCAATGCCGCCCTCCACCTTCCCGCCATCGCTCATGAAGCCGGAATCGAATTCGACCTCTTCGAAGTCGCGGAAATCTTCCGCAATACCCCCTACATCGTCGACCTCAAGCCTGGCGGAAAATACATCGCCAAAGACCTCTACGAAGTCGGAGGTGTTCCCGCTATCATGCGTGCTCTCCTCGATGCCGATCTCCTTGACGGCTCTTGCCCCACCGTCACAGGAAAAACCATCGCAGAAAATCTAGAAAATGTCGTCTTCAATCCAGAACAAGACGTCATTTATCCCGTCTCCAAACCTCTCTCAAAAACCGGAGGCGTCGTCGGACTCGTCGGAAATCTCGCTCCCGAAGGGGCCATCGTCAAAGTCGCCGGGATGCAAAATACCTCCTTCAAAGGACCCGCTCGCTGCTTCGACTGCGAAGAAGACGCCTTCCTCGCCGTGCAAAATAAAGAATACGAACTCGGTGAAGTCCTCGTCATTCGCTACGAAGGGCCCAAGGGCGGACCCGGTATGCGCGAAATGCTCGCCACCACCTCCGCTCTCTATGGACAAGGCGTCGGCGATAAAGTCGCCCTCATCACAGATGGCAGATTCTCAGGGGCTACTCGCGGATTCTGTATCGGACACGTCGGACCGGAAGCCGCCGTCGGAGGTCCCATCGCCCTCATCCAAGATGGCGACATCATCACCATCAACGCAGAAAAAGGACTCATCGAAGTCAACCTCTCCTCCCAAGAAATCGATGAACGAAAAAAATCTTGGACTCCTCGGAGCCACGACTTCCAGTCCGGGGCCATATGGCGATACGCCCAAACCGTAGGTTCCGCCATGAAAGGGGCCACCACTCACCCAGGCGGAGCCTCAGAAACCCACGTCTACGCCGATATCTAGTCGCAGATCATCACCCCCTCTCCTCCCCTCCACGCCAACCCAAACACTCCCTAGCCAGACGAACAGCCTTCCGTCCACGCCAAATCAAGCATCCTCTAGCCAGATTGCGTCGCCAACCCAAACACTCCCTAGCCGGACTGTGCAGCCTTCGCCTTAAAAAGAGAATTCATCAACTTCAATTCCCCCTCGTAATCCAACATACGCACCTCTTCCTGCTCAGGCGGTGGAGAACCTCGCGTCAAAACCACACGATTCTCAGGACCCGCTATCCACGTATCACCATACGCCGTCTGTACCAAAACCAAAGGCCGTATGTTCTCTTCCAACCTCGGAAGAACCACCACCTCCAAATGAGACTCCCCCGTGCCTCCCGTACGCAAAATCTTTCCCTCCCGGAAAAACAACTTCGCATGCTTGTTCTGTAACGTCCCGTAAGGCGTAATCGTATGCAACCATAACTCCTCGCCCTCCCGCAAACCCGTAAGCGGAGGATCCGCCAAAAATCGAGACACCCTCACCGACAAGATCAAACCACCCGTATCCAAATTCCTACCAGAAAATGACAAAAATCCAGGCCCCTGAAAAGAAACCAACCACCCCTCCTTCAAACGCAAAACCAAACTCCCCCCCTCATCAAACCTCATGCCATCGTGAAGATACAGCTTCTCAGAAGCCCTCGCAAACCTCCTCGTCTGGTAATTGCCCACGTTGCCGGAAAAATACACACCTCCATCCACAGACAACACCGTCGCCACAACCCCTGACTCAAAATCTGTATCTCCCACAAACCTCTCTTGCGACGTCAATTCACGCGGAATACACAAAAATATGACCGCCAACACACAAAAAATAACCCTCTCGCCGCTTCTCATCCACAAAACCTCTAGAAC
>CAKMZR010000066.1 GCA_929200455.1 uncultured Alphaproteobacteria bacterium
ACAACACCCAGCCCGCCGTCATGATCATCGGAGGGGCTTCCGTATACCACGAATTTTTACCCCAAGCCGACGAAGTCTATATATCTTATCTCGACCTCGACGTCACAAAACCTGACTCCCTCTTTCCTCAAAGCAATCTCAAAAATTGGACTCACAAAAAAGATGAAGACTTTGTCTATACACCTCAAAGCTCCTCTCCTCAGGATGTCGCTTTTGCTGTCAAACGCTACCTCTCTCCTCGTATCGCATCTGCACCCCATACGTATCCGCAACATATGCACAACCGCTTAGTCGAATTTTCCCTTGATGTTCCACAAAAAACAAAGTATATTTCCCCGGGTCAGGACATCGTCCAACCGCCGCATGGACAAACCATAGACCGACCAGAACACCGCCGCATAGATGAAGATCGTATAGATCAGAGTCAGGACGGCATAGGTACAAAAATCAAAATCGCATAGGTACAGAATCAATGAGAAAAGACATACATCCAGATTACCACACCATCAATATCCGTATGACAGACGGCTCTTCCTTCACCACACGATCCACATGGGGTAAAGAAGGCGACACGCTCACCCTCGAAATCGACCCCCTCTCCCATCCCGCTTGGACGGGCGGACCCCAAAAGCTTATCGCAGGGGGAAAACTTGAGCGATTCTATCGGCGGTATAACAAGCAAGGCTCTTCCCAGTCTTCATAGACCCTCTCTTTGCTGCTTGCCCCAACCTGACCTTGTCGCAACCTGCCTTGTCGCGACCCCCTGCCTCACAAAATACTAACAGCGGGAACGTGCGTCTGTAGACCTCACAAGATTCACCGTTTCCTCCCTATAACGACCCATCACCATCCCCAGATGTCCCGTGGGAAGCGTCACAACCTGTACGTCTCCCATACGCTCCAATACCCCCAACGACTGCGACGGGGGCGTCACCTCATCATCCCTTGCCAATACCAACGTACAAGGACAGGCTAGCCTCTCACGTACCACACCCTCACCTCGCACCGCACCATACAAATCTCCAAAACCAAAAACATGACCACACATACCCCTCACTTCGTCAGACAAACGCTCCGAAAGATCATAACCCTCGGATAACCAGTCTTGAACCGCCACAAAACTTCGCATCTCCAAATCTTCCCCAGCTCCCTCGCCAAAACGACGAAATCTCTCCAGACTCAAAACCGCATGGCGACACAAAAAACCATCCCTTATCGTCGCGTGACGCAAAATACCCCGCGATACCATAAAATCACGCATACCCCCCATAGACGTCAAATCCCACGGAAGCGATAACAACACAATACCTCCCACCTCACCTCCCTCGTCCCTCAAACCCGCTCCTAGACTCAAAACACTCCCAAGACAATGACCCACCAACAAAGGTGACTCTCCATACGCCTCTCGCAACATACCGCACACACGCAAAAGACGCGCACTGTAATCTTCCAAACCCATCCCCTCCCGCTCCAACAGAGAACATCCCCAGTCCATAAGAAATGACGAAAACCCCCCTCCCTCCACACTCCGCATAAAACTCCTCTCCGGCAACAAATCTCCTATCGCACTCCCGTTTATCAAAGACGGCACAAACACCACAGGACGCCCACCTCCTCCCTCCTCCTTACGACAAAAAAGTACACTCTCTCCCTCCCGCCACCGCTCCTCATAAACAGGAACCTCTCGGGAAAAACTTTCGTCCCGATAACGGTACAATCCCGTCATCACACCAGACCACCACGCCCGTGCATCCCCCTCGTCCATATCCAGAAAATCTCCACCCAATCCCTCCTCACCCCTAACCCTTCCGCTCTTCCTCAAGAACTCGGATACGCTCCTCGAGCCGATCGCAGCGTTGCAACAAAGACAGTATAAAACCCATGACAGCATCAGATGGTACCGTATGTCGCGTCTCATTCTCGCCTCCCTTCTCTCCTCTTCCCCCCTCCCTAAAACCACCACCCAAACCCAAACCTCCTTTACCCCACCAACCCTCAAGCATCCGCTCCATCGATTGACGAAACACTTCCATGCTCCCGTCCCGCTCGCGATCCTTCATCCACTCCTGCCAATGGTGCAAAAAACGTGACGCCTTCTCAGGATCCGTCGCTCGCCACCAATCCCCATATTCCCCTCCTAATCCCCTTGTTCCTTCCTCACTCCCTCGCTCCCCATCACTCCCCTTCTCTCCCCCCGTACTCTTTGCCGTCATCTCATGTACCTCCCCCCCCCCCCCCCTCCCCAAAATAATAAAATGGTCGGAACGGCAGGATTCGAACCTGCGGCCCCTTGACCCCCAGTCAAGTGCGCTACCAGACTGCGCCACGTTCCGCCTTCACACACACCTCACTCTACACCAAAACCAAACGCTTCCGCAATTTTAATATCCGATCACGCATATCTTTCGACAACAACAAGCCAACACCATCACCCCCTCGAACCCCCTCCTCCTCTCCACCATCCTTCAACAATACCTTCACACCCCGCAAACTATAACCCTCGTGCGATAACTTGCCATGCACATAACGCAAAAACTCACAATCCTTCTCGCTGTAATAACGACGTCCCGACACACGCTTCACCTTCCGCAATTCCGAAAAATGACGCTCCCACGAACGCAAAACATGACTCCCCACTCCCAACCACTCCGAGACCTCCCCTATCGTGCGGTATGCTCCCAACGCCTTACCCTCTCCCTTCATAGCCCCCTCTCCACCCTCTCGCGCAAGGACTCACTGCTCTTAAACTGTATCACATACCTCTCCCCTATCTCCGTCGCCTGACCCGTACGCAAATTCATTCCCTTGCGGGGGCGACGCTTGTACACATTAAAACTCGCAAATGACGTCAACCTCAAAGACTCCAAACTTCCCAAACAATCCCTCATCTCATCTATCACATCCCCCACAAGCTTGTGGGCCAATACCTGAGAAAAGCCCATCTCCTCCACAACCCTATGCGACAAATCCTCCCGCGTCACCGTCTTCACCTTCTTATCCACACTCATCTCCTCAGCACCCCGCCGCACTCAACCGCTTCTCAACGCCACACAGCCTACACAAGGACTCCTCAAGATCACACAACTCCCACGAAAAAGACCCGTCCGAACCCACTTCACGACCAAAATGACCAAAAGAAGACGTCCGACCATAAAACGCACGATCAAGTCCAAGACGCGCACGTATGCCCAAAGGTCGCCAATCTATCACCTCCCCTATACTCTTTTGCAAAACCTCCTTGTCCACACGCTCACTGCCCGCACAATCCACATACAACGCCAGCGGCTCCGCCTTGCCTATCGCATAAGCCACCTGAATCAAACAACGACGCGCAAGACCCGCTTCCACCACATTCTTCGCCACATAACGTGCCGCATACGCCGCCGACCTATCCACCTTGCTCGAATCCTTCCCGGAAAAAGCTCCCCCACCATGGGGTGCCGCCCCTCCATAAGTATCCACCACGATCTTACGTCCCGTAAGACCCGCATCACACGCAGGACCCCCACTCACAAAACGACCCGTCGGATTAAAATGTAACGTCGTGTCACTCCCCAACCAACCCTCAGGAACACTCTCCCGCAAAATCTCTCGCAACATCTCTCCCACACGCGACTCACTCAAAGACTCTTCGTGCAAAGACGACATCACCGCCGTATGAACACCACACGGCTCCCCATTCTCGTAACGAAGAGTCAACTGCACCTTCGCGTCAGGACCAAAGCCACTCCCCCTCTCGCTTTTCCGAAAATCTCGCAAATTCTCCATCGCACGGTGACAGTAATAAATCGGGGCAGGCATCAAAACTTCCGTCTCATCACACGCAAATCCAAACATAATACCCTGATCTCCCGCTCCCCCCACATCAACTCCTTGTGCAATGTCTCCAGATTGAGCCTGAATCTCTACTCCCACCTCCAAAGTCCGCCAATCAAAACCATCACTCTCATAGCCTATCTCGCGCACCACATCGCGCACTTTAGACTCTATATCATCGCGACTCGCCACCGTACCACTCGTCACCTCTCCCACCACCATCACACGATCCTTCGTCACCATCGTCTCCACCGCCACTCGGGACTTTCCATCTCCAGACAAATACATGTCCAAAATACCGTCAGATATCGCATCACAAACCTTGTCCGGATGACCGTCAGATACCGACTCACTCGTAAATAAATAAGAACCTTTCGCTTTCCACATCTCTCTCTTATCCTTCTCTCATCTCTTCTACTCTTTATCTCGTCCTCGCCAACCCCAAAATACAACCTCCCTCATCACGTCTCATAATAACGCAACAAAAGACCAAAAGACAATAAACACACCACCACAGGCAAAAACCATGCACTCAACCACGCAGGAAGAATTCCCGCCTGTGCCATAAACGACAATACCTTAAAAACAAAAAATAATGCCACAGAAAAAATCAAACTTATCGTCACAACACGAATCACTCCCCCTCCTCGATGACTCAAACCAGACGACAAAACCATACCACTCATCACACTGCCCCACAAAAATAACGGCAAGGACCACAACAAATAATAACGTCGCTCCTCCCTCGCCACATCAAATCCTATACTCTTCGCCTCCTCTATGTAATCTCCCAAGTCAAAAAATGAACGGCGGTAATAATCCAAATCCCCCCGCGACAACTCATCCAGTGAAGGCATGTGCGTCAAAAACACAAACGGAACCTCCTCTATCCCTTCCCGACCACTCCGAACCCTCGTCACCCCCAACAACTGCCACGTATGACCACTCACCAATCCCCTCTCCGCATACACCGTCTTCAAAAGCCTCTTCTCCTCATCAAACGTCACTATCTGTACACCCCCGCTTATCCGACCACTTTGTCCGTCCAAACCCTCCACACGAGTCACCAAATAATTTCCTCCCTCATGACGCAAGTGAAACCACAATACATGATCTTTATTGTACACTTCTCCCCCTCCCTGAACATTCCCAGACTGATAAAGACGAAGAATGTCTACATGACGGTTGTACATCAACGTCGAAAGAGGATTAAGAAACAACATCACCACAAGACCCAACAATCCAAACGTAAAAAAAGGTCCCAACAAAAACATCCACAACGACAAACCATAACCCTGAATCACCAAAAATATTCGACTCCGCACCAAAGATATCGTCGCAAGCGTACTCCCCATCAAAACCACGATCGGCAACATCTCTATCATCACAAGCTCAGGCAAGCGGAACAAACTCAAAAGCATAACCTCAGATGTCGGGATCGATAAAGACGAGGTCTCGCGAACCATGTATACAAGATCTCCCAAAAATACGATCACCGCTATCAACAAAAAAGCGACAAAACTCGACCACAGGTATGTCCGCGACAAAAAAATCGGAATCAACATCGCCATAACCCTAAACGCCCTCCTTACCATAGGCATAAAATCGTGAACCCAACCACACCCACGCACAACACAATAACACCGGCACCATGTACAACGGATACAACAACAAAAGAAAACTCAACGCCATCTCAGGATTGTCAAGGGCTGACTTCTGTAAAAGCAAATTCGTTAACTCCAAACCCAACGCTCCAAGAGAGGCCAAAATCACAGGTCGACGCGACAACATCCGCTCTTGGCGTAACAAAAACATCAGAGAACACGCAAGCGAAACCAACGCCAACACCATCGGAAAACGAGACAAACGTCGGTGCCACTCTATCTCTAGCAAAACACCATCTTCCAAACCCGCATCCCCTGCCTCCAACTTCTCGTAAATCTCACCCATCCCAAGACGCGTCGGATCCCCAGAACCCGTGTAACTCCACGTGTCCACCTCCAAGGGAACCTGCAAACCCTCCAAACGCAACCTTTGTTCCTTACGCATCACCGTCACACCCCTCAACAGTACCAAAAGATTCTTGCCCTGCTGATCCAAAACCGCTCGATCTGCTGCCACCACATGACCAAATCCATCCCGAGCATCGTCCAAGACAACACCCTCCAATACACCGTCCTCATCGCGACCGTGGGCATACACCGTCATGTCCTTCAAAAAATTAACAAAACGACCAGGCTTCACCAAAGATGACCAACGATCGCTCAACATATCACGCAACGTCTCGTCCGACGCCTCACGACTCATCGGGGCCACGTAAAATGATAACAAACTCGTCAATAAACCCACTCCGACCCCCATCACCAAAAAAGGACGCATCATCTCCCACGGCCTCACCCCAGACAATAAAGAGATCAACAACTCCTTGCTCTCCCGCAAACGATGCAAGATCGAAAGAATCGCCACCAAAAAGCCCACAGGCAACAACAACTCCATCAACTCAGGGACAGACGTCAACACCAAGACCAAAAATCCCAAAAAATCTATACCCTCGCCCGCTAGCTCTTGCAAAACCTCTCCGCCCCGATAAAGGGCCAAAATTCCTACCAACGACAAGGACACCAGAATCGACAAAACAAAAATCTCACGGTAAAAATAACGCTGCAATACTACCAAATTACACATCCTCCCACACAAAAATAACCCCAAAAAAACTCAAATGTCCATCATCAAACGCGCAGGATCTTCCACCATCTCCTTAATCCGTACAAGAAAACTTACCGCCTCGCGACCGTCTATAATACGATGATCATAACTCAACGCCACGTACATCATCTGACCCACCACCACCTCTCCGTCATCATTCACTATAGGGCGCGCCTGAATCTTGTGCAAACCCAAGATGCCAGACTGAGGCAAGTTCAAAATCGGAGTCGACAATAATGAACCAAACACGCCACCGTTCGTAATCGTAAACGTACCCCCAGACATCTCCTCCAACTTCAACTTACCCTCACGTGCACGACGCCCAAAATCCGCTATCCCCCGCTCCACATCCGCTATACCCATCGTGTCCGCATCTCGCAATATCGGCACAACCAACCCCATCGGAGTCCCCACCGCTATCCCTATGTCATAATACTTCTTGTAGATAATCTCATCCCCGTTTATCTCCGCGTTCACCGCCGCAAACTCACGCAGAGCACTCACCGCCGCTTGCACAAAAAAGCTCATAAACCCTAAGCGAATCCCATACTTCTTCTCAAATCCATCCTTATAACGTTTCCTCATCGCCATCAAACGCGTCATATCCACCTCGTTAAATGTCGTGAGCATCGCCGCCGTGTTCTGTGCTTCCTTCAGACGACTCGCAATCTTCTTACGCAAACGCGACATCTTCACCACCTCCTCCCCGCGACTGTCCACCTTCCTATCCCGAACAACCTCTCGCAACACAGAAACACTATCCGACGACGTCGCCTTCTTTTCCCCCAACGCCTGATGAACATCTCGATTCACCACATTGCCACGCGGACCACTCCCTCTCACTTCCCCCATCGATACACCAGATTCCTTCATCAGTTTCTCCGTACCAGGACCCACCTTCCCAGATGGTGCCGCCTCTTGCGACACCGCCTCTTGCGACACCGCCTCTTGCGGCACCGCCTCTTGCGGCACAGATTCAGGAGGCGTCGCCTCTTTCTCTTTCACAGCCACATCCTCTCCCGTAGCCGCCCCCTCTTTCACACGTGCAATCACAAAACCTATCGCCACATCTTCACCCTCCGCCGCACAACACGCCTCCAAAACTCCAGCCACAGGCGACGGAACCTCCACATTCACCTTGTCCGTTTCCAACTCCACCAACGCCTCGTCCACAGACACAGCATCTCCCACGCTCTTCAACCAACGTCCCACCGTCGCCTCCGTTATCGACTCTCCCAATTCCGGTATCTTCACTTCCATCAATCTATCCTCTTCATCTTGTCCATCTCCTTCACCCGCGCTTCTTCTTCCTCAACACTCCCAACGCCTCCTTCACCAACGTCTCCTGCTGATGATCGTGCGTCGCCTTGCTCCCACACGCAGGAGACGCTACCGCCTCGCGACCCACATACATCACATCTCCCAATCCCAAATCTCGACATACGCCACAAAGCTTACGGTCTATGTACATCCAAGAACCACTGTTCTCAGGCTCCTCTTGACACCACACCACATCCACATCTCGAAACCTCAAAAGCTCGCGACGAAGTCCCTCCTCGGGAAATGGATACAACTCCTCCACACGCAAAAGATAAACATC
>CAKMZR010000067.1 GCA_929200455.1 uncultured Alphaproteobacteria bacterium
GGTTTGATGTCAGAAATGATGTCGCCGTCCTTTTTCTTTAAAACTATGAGGCGGGGCTTTTTTCAAAGGTCATTTACGTTCAATGAAAAAGTGAGCAAGAGCCATACGAAGAGCCAGCCAATAAAGATAAACCATATCGGAGGAAGATAACTGATCGTCACTCAAGAGGCCATGCATAAGATCGTTCCTCAAATTGCTTCCCTCCTTTTTGATTAAAAGTCCTTTAAGATCAAAAATAAGATCACGCTCCAAAATTGCTTCAAGTTCGCTACAATTCAGTATAACGTTCAAACTTTTTTCCTCTTGAGTACCACTACTGGTCTGCTTTGAGGTCGGTATATTATGAACATTCAAAATATGACGAATGGAATTTTCCATTTGCGGAATCAAAATATGAGCAGCAGTTAAAAAATCACCATTGAAGCCGAGGGAAAGCCCATGGGCATACACATTCACACAATCTGGCGGAACAAAAGGACTACCTTCAATAAAAGATACCCACTGGGAAAGAGGGATAGAATGCTCCGATCTCATTTGCTGTAAAGCTTGATTAAAAAATTGTGCAGCAAGTGGGCGAAGAACCTGTGCAACGTGTCTATGCATTTTTACTTCTATAGGATCGTCTGAAGAAGAAATACTTTGCACTCTTCCTACTGCATCATAGTATGTACAAGGAAACAAACTCGTAAGAGGAAATTCCGTTTCCAATCCCTCTACAGATTTCTTCACTTCCTCAAAAGAAAGAAGAGGCATCAAAAATGCAAATCGCAAAAGTGCTTCACGAGTATTGCATCCAGAAACATGTTCTTTTGCTTTAATCTCTTCGGAAATATCCATACTAAAAGACACGGATTTCATTTCGCTAGGAGTCTTGGACTGAGCCTCAAGCAAACGTTTATAAAGCTCATTAAATCTTTCGCTTTTGCCTAATCTCTTATATCTATTCACAGCCTCTTGCAAGTGATGACTAATCAATATGGAAGAAGGACTGCCACTCTGTTCTCCAATATTTGCCATCGCAACATAGGTTTCTGCCGCCTGAATCTGACAATATTTTGCCTTATCCTTGTTATTGATTTTTTGGTATAATTTGGCCGCTAGATACCAAAATTCATCTAATCGAAAAAACTTCTTCTCGCGTGCCCTCTTTTTGGCAATATCCTCAAGTATTGATAAGTACTTCTCACCGTCTTCTTCTTTTTCTTCAAACAGAAAATTAATCAAGTGCTTTACAAAAAACGGGGCATCATCTTTTTGTGTTTCAATGTAGTATTCTATTTTCTCTCGGACATCATCGTACTTAGAATTGCGACCATTCAACTGTTTGGCAATACGAAAAGCTCTCTCTACCCTCTCCGCCGCAGGAATTTCATATGGTAGTTGTAAAAGCCTTTCAGCCGAGAGAATGTAGGCTTCTATTGCTGTTTCGGCGTGTTTATGCCTCTTACCATACCCCAAAGTCCATAACACATCTGCTACGCGAGCCTTTGCTTCAGAGTCGCCAATTTCTGGTAAGATACTCTCAAGAAACTGTTTTTGCTTTTGAGTCAAATTGCTCGGAGTGGCAGTTTCAGTACGAGGATTAAAGGGTTCTTTGGGAGACTCAGCCTTTAAAAGGTAAGAAAAAACACAGTAAAAGAGAGTAAGAATGTCTTTTTTGACAGTGTCTTCGATGTCTTCTTCCAAGAGTTGTCTAATGGCAATACAATAATACGTACATCCTTTTATTTTACAGCTTTTAATCAAAGGGACGATATATTCATGATAATGTTTAATCTCAAAATCAGCCATAGTAACAACAACTCCAGACACTTAAATCAACCCTTTTTCCCTAACTTCCTATATGTATAAAACTTAAAAAAAAGAAAAACAAGATCACATCTTCTAAAAAATGTAATTTTCTTCACAATCATGTGTCACAAGGAAAGACCCCTCCCCTCTTTTCCCGCGATTCTGAGTCTCAAACCCACAAGCCAAGACCACTTAATCCGTCATAAGAAAGTTTAATAAAGACTCCCACCAACAAAACATAAATCAATCTCTTATACCACAATTCCGAAATTTTTTTGTGCCAAGAATACCCCAAAATCAAACCCAATAGGGCTATAGGAATCATCATCAGCGATAACTTTATATTCTCCCAAGGAAACAGACCCAACGACACAAAAGCCGGCAGTTTCACCAAATTAACCCACCAGAAAAACAAAACCGTACTCCCTTGAAAAGCTGTCTTGCTCAAACCCCGACCCAAAAAATACATGGTAATCGGAGGGCCTCCTGCATTGGCAATGCAGCTCGTGAAACCCCCCACGACTCCGCAGATAACGCCTCCGGACTTTTTCATAACAAGTCGCTTCACCCATGAACTCCCCCCCAAGGACTCAAGCAGAAAACTCATGAAAAACATCACAATGGTCAAAGCCATGAGAATCTTAATCACAGCCTCATCAACAAAATCAAAAACCCACCAACCCAAAGCCACGCCTATCACGCAACTCCACATTAAAGTCCATGTCGCCCGGAAATTCCACTTGCCCCAATACACGACCATGTTCACCTGATCCATCATCACAAAAATCAACAACATCACCGCAACCGCCTGCGACGGAACCATCACAAGTGCCAGAATCAATGTCGAAAGAAAAGCACCCCCTCCCCCAAAACCACCCTTTGCGACTCCAGCTACCAACACAGCCACCACCAAACATCCATACCACAACAAATCCTCTATCATGCTTGAGTCCCTTTCCTCTTCCTGATACATATTATACATCATCTACAACGCTGACCCCTCCCTTTTCCCCATGCCTCAACCCACACCTCCATATTCTGCACCCCAGTATTCCGCCCGAGAAGGATTCACCGCTTGCCTTCCCACCGTTATTGGCTACTGGGGCGTCGGCTTTTCCGCCGGTGTCGTCTCCCATCTCGCTGGACTCTCCGTCCTTGAAATCGCCCTCCTCTCTGCTCTCCTCTACGCAGGCTCCGGACAGTTTATTTTCGCGCAAATGATCCTCTCATCTACCACACCTTTCACCTTCTTTTCTACCCTATTCTTCGTCAATCTTCGACACCTACTCATGAGCTTCTATCTCGCAAGAAAACTTCCACACATCTCAACACCACAAGCTCTCATCATCGGAAACCACATCACAGACGAATCCTTCGCCGTCGCAAGCGTTCAAGCAAAATACCAAACCACCCTCTCCTTCCCATGGATGTGCGCCCTCAATACCACCGCATACACAAACTGGTTCCTCGCCAATATCGCCGGAGCTCTTGCCGGAAACCTCATTCCTCCCGTGACCCTTTCTCCCCTAAAATTTTCTCTTGTCGCCATGTTTATCGGACTTCTCGCCCAAAATATCCACGCTTCCGAGACCCCTACTCTCTCCACATTGGTTGCCGCCATATCCGCCCTCCTCGTTATCCCCCTCACCCTCCTCTTCGGACCCCACCAAAGCCTCATACCCGCAAGCCTCATCGCCGCATCTTGCGGACTCCTCCTTTCCTACGCCTGCAAAAAAATAAGAGCCAAACCATGTCCCTAAGACCCGAAATTCTCTTTCTCATCCTAGGATGCGCGCTTGTCACTTTCATCCTACGAGTCCTCCCCATCGCCTTCCTCAAAAAAATATCCCCTCCCCTATGGTTCGTGCAGTGGCTCGACCTCTTCCCCGCCACGATCATGGCAGCCCTGGTCTCTGCAACCCTCTTGTTCCCCGAGAGTCACTCCCTCGTGTGGGACGACATACAAACCCCTCTCATCGCCTTCGTGCCGACTCTCATTATCGCATGCCTCACCCGCTCTTTAGGGGCCACTGTCCTCACCGGAATTCTTGCCATGTTTGCCGTCTTGGAACTGGGAATCTTTCCTCTATAATTTTTTCTCCCCGTGATGCAGACTGTGATGCAGATCACATAGAAACGATCCGCATCAGACTTATACTGACTTTCAGATGCATACCTCCGCTAAATGAAAACTTGCATCTATATCTATTGTGTCTAAAACATTGAATCTTTAGTTGGAGTAGGAAACAGGAATATGAAAAACATAAAAAGTTTGAGTCTCGTGGGCGTGAAAAGGAATCGTGGTGCGAGAAGTCTTGCGAGGCGTTTGCCCTTCTCTGCGTTGCTTTTGAGTCTGGGAGCTTGCGTCAACGGGCTTGGGGACAGCAATGCCGCTATAAAGCAACTGCTTCAATTCCTTGACGAAAACAACGGGAAAAATTCCGAAAGTTCAGGGAAGTCTTTGGAATTTGATTCGTCAAAGAATGACAAAGAAGTAGGAACTTTTGGGGCGACGGGGCAGAACAACGATTTGATTTCTTACGAGCTTGAGGGCGAAGATGCGGAATTTTTCAATATTGACGACCAAACGGGAAAAGTCTCGTTTAAGAATAAGCCCAGTGCGGCGAGTTCGAAGAAGTCTTACAAAATTAGTATTATCGCCACAGACGGTTTTGCGTCTATAAGCCAGGAAATAACCATATCTGTGAGAAAAGGTTCTGGAGAATCTAAAGAAGGTTCAGGGAAGGATTCTCATAAGAAGGAACCTGGAGAGGGTTCTAAGGAAGGTTCAGGGAAAGTTTTTCATAAAATTGAGGGTACAGCAGACCGTGATGTGATTTATGGCACGAAAGATGACGATAAGATTCTGGGTCTTGGAGGCAACGACATCATTTACGCGGAGTTTGGGGATGATGTGATTCATGGTGGCGAGGGCGATGATTTCCTTAGCGGCGATGAGGGAGATGATATTCTTTACGGCGAAGCGGGTCACGACAGACTTGAGGGCTGGAAGGACGATGATAAACTTTATGGCGGAGTGGGGAACGATGATCTTTATGGGGGAGACGGTGATGATAAACTTTATGGCGGAGTGGGAAGCGATGTCCTTACGGGCGGAAAGGGCGATGATGTTCTTGAGGGCGGAGAGGGAAATGACAGGCTTGAAGACTCGTCGGGAAATAACGTGCTCCGGGGAGGACTTGGTGACGACAGTTACCTGTTACACCCTCATGCATCGGGAACGAACACCATTGTTGACACGGGCGGCAAGGACAATATTCGTTTATACAAAAACACAGGAAAACAAAGAGGCGTAGGGATAAGTCCATCTGAGGTTTATTTGGTGAAGGAAGGCAATGATCTCAAAATTACTTACGGAGACTATATCTTTATACTCAAAGACTGGTTTGACGAAGCGAGCAGTATAGAGACCTTAATACTCGGCACGCATTCTGTGGCGAGTCATAATGACAAAGCCTACAACTTGAAAGACCATGTTTTTACGGAAACGCCTATCACGGCGGCCGGTTTGACGTCTTTGAACCAGAGGGGCACGGAGGGAAATGACACGCTTACCGGCACGGATTATGATGATCTCCTTTTTGGTCTTGGGGGCGACGACAAGCTCTACGGGGGCTTGGGTGGTGATGGTCTTTTCGGGGGGAGGGACAATGATACTCTTGAGGGGGGAGATGGTGATGACGTTCTTTATGGTGGTGAAGGAGATGATGTTCTTCGAGGGGGTGATGACAATGACAGACTCTATGGTGAAGAAGGCCGTGATGTTCTTCAGGGAGGCGGCGGTAATGACTGGATTACAGGGGGAGAGGGCAACGATAGACTTGAAGGCGGTGCGGGTGATGACTATCTTTCTGGTGGCGAGGGTAACGACAGACTTGAAGGGGGAGCAAACAATGATAAAGTTTATGGCGGAGCCGGTGACGACTATCTTGTAGGGGGAACAGGAAACGACATCATTGAGGGCGAAGCGGGCGATGATATTCTTTACGGTCAAGAGGATCATGATACTCTTCGGGGTGGAGAGGGTAGAGACTACCTTTATGGTGGAGATGGCGATGATGTTCTTGAGGGCGGTGCGGGCAATGACAATCTCCACGGTTGGAAAGGCGATGACATTCTCCGAGGTGGAGCAGGACATGACATACTTTCTGGTCATGGGGGGGATGATACTCTTGAGGGCGGTGCGGGAAACGATATTCTTTCTGGCAGTGCGGGCGATGACATTCTTCGAGGGGGTGAGGGTGACGACAGTTACATTTTTTATCCCCATAATCAGACGCCACAAAACCATACCGTTTTTGACACGAGCGGCAGGGATAATATTCGTTTGGTCAGCAACGTAGGGATAAATCCGTCTTATGTGTTTTTGGTGAAAGAAGGCAATGATCTCAAGATTACTTACGAAAATTCTACGATTACCCTTGAGGACTGGTTCAACGAAGAAAACAGCATAGAGACACTTATACTGAGTGGTTCCGCTGGTGCGAATCCATCTGATAGAACCTACAACTTGAAAGACTATGTCTTTACGGAAACCCCAACGACAGCGTCTGAATTGACTCCATTGAGTCAAAGCGGGACAGAAGGAGATGATACTCTTACCGGTACTGATCATGACGATCGTATTTCTGGTCTTGGCGGCGATGACAAGATTTATGGGGAAGCGGGTGATGACGGTCTTTTTGGCGGTGCGGGCGATGACAGGCTTTATGGCGGTAGAGGTCATGACATACTTTATGGCGACGGGGGCGATGACACAATTTATGGGGATGAGGGTCGTGACCAACTCTACGGCAGAGAAGGCGATGACACGCTTTATGGCGGAGACGGTGATGACTGGCTCAGTGACAGCAAGGGGGACGACGTCCTTTGGGGCGGTGACGGGGATGACAATCTCTATAGCGGGGAGGACAACGACAAACTTTATGGCGGAGCAGGTGACGACAGGCTTTATGGCTGGACAGGCAATGACACGCTTCAGGGCAACTCAGGAGACGACACACTTGAGGGTGGCGACGGGGATGATACTTATCTTTTTGATCTCTTCTCTTCAGGACACAACACCATTTTGGATACCGACGGCACAGACCGTATACGCCTATTCAAGTATGGTGGAATCACAGCATCAGATGTTGTCTTGCGGAAAGTCGGTGATCATCTTGTGATTTCATACGGAAACGACTTCTCTATCACGATCAAGGACTGGGATACGGCGAGCAAACACATAGAAAGCTTAATTCTTGGTTCGAAGTCTACCGTGGATTCTCATGACAGAGCATACAACTTGAAAGATCATGTCTTTACAGAAACCCCTACGACCGCAGATGATTTGGTTTCATTGAATCAGAGGGGTACAGAGGGCAATGACACTCTTACCGGTACGGCTTATGATGATTATCTTTTCGGTCTTGGGGGCGACGACAAGCTCTATGGAAGAGACGGAAATGATGCTCTTTTTGGGGGAGCGGGAGACGATCTTCTTGAGGGCGCGTCGGGTGATGACACTCTTGATGGCGGTTCCGATGATGATACGCTTCGGGGTCACGAAGGAGATGACAGACTCTATGGTGGAGAGGGCAATGACACCCTTTACGGGGGACAAGATGATGACTACATTTATGGGGGAGATAACGACGACACCCTTTACGGAGGACTCGGCGATGACATCATTTACGGCGGGAATCACAATGACATCCTTCACGGAGGAGAAGGTCATGACTGGTTGGGGGGAGGAGAAGGTCACGATAAGCTTTATGGCGGCGAAGGCAATGACAAGCTTTATAGTAGCGAAGGCAATGATCTCCTTGATGGCGGAAAGGGCGATGATATTCTTGAGGGAGCATTAGGCGATGATACCTATCTCTTTGATCTCAGCCAATCAGGACACAACACCATTTTTGACACCAGCGGCATAGACCGCATTCGCCTATTCAAAAGCGGCGGAATCACAAAAGCAGACTTAAAATTCAAGAAAGTCGGCGATGACCTCAAAATTTCCTATGGAGAGAGCTTCTCCATTACCATCAAAGACTGGACGACACTCTTAAACCGTATAGAAAGCTTCATCTTGGGGCTATACCCCGATGCTCATACTTCGGATGATTCCTATAACTTCAGAGACCACCCCTTCACAAGCACGGAAACAACCGTAAACTCTCTCACTTCCTTGAGAAAAACAGGAACAGAGGGCGATGACACCATAACCGGTACGGTTTGGGATGATTATATTTTCGGTCTTGGCGGCAACGACACCATTTCC
>CAKMZR010000068.1:0-6647 GCA_929200455.1 uncultured Alphaproteobacteria bacterium
TTCTTCACCCTATGACGTTGCACAAAACTTGCCGCATCCTCTTCCGCTTGACCCCCTATCTCCCCTATGATCACTATACCCTCCGTCTCATCATCTTCCAAAAATAAATCCAAACAGTCTATGAAATTCGTGCCGTTCACGGGATCTCCTCCTATCCCCACACAACTGCTCTGACCCAAGCCCACCATCGTCGTTTGGGCCACCGCCTCATAAGTCAACGTGCCCGAACGCGACACAACGCCCACCTTGCCTCGCTTGTGAATGTGACCCGGCATAATCCCTATCTTACACGCATCCGGCGTAATCACTCCAGGGCAATTCGGACCCACCAAACGACTCCCGGAACCGCGCAAAACAGACTTCACACGCACCATGTCCAACACCGGAATCCCCTCCGTAATACACACAATAAGACCAACACCCGCGTCCACCGCCTCCACAATCGCATCCGCCGCATGAAGAGGCGGCACAAAAATCATACTCGCATCCACGCCCAAGGCACGATTCGCCTCCTCTACCGTATCAAATACAGGAAGACCAAGATGCTCCTTCCCCCCCTTCCCCGGCGTCACACCCCCCACAAAATTCGTACCATACGCTATAGCCTGCTCGCTGTGAAACGTTCCCTGATGTCCCGTAAATCCCTGACATATCACCCGCGTATCCTTGTCCACCAATATCGCCATGCTTCTCTTCCTAAAACCTTTCTCTCAATCCCTCAATTCTTCTCTTCGCCTCTCAAACATCAAGACAAAGCTTCCACCTCCGCCACAATCTTACGAGACGCATCACCCAAATCATCCGCAGAAAAAATACGAAGCCCAGAATCACGCAAAATCTTTCGACCCTTATCCACATTCGTTCCCTCAAGCCTCACCACAAGAGGGACCTCTATCTCCAACTTCGATACCGCAGCCAAAATACCTTCCGCTATAATATCACAACGCATAATGCCTCCAAAAATATTCACCAAAATTCCACGAACATCCTCGTCAGACAAAATAATCTCAAACGCCTTCGCCACGCGCTCCTTCGTCGCTCCTCCTCCCACATCCAGAAAATTCGCAGGCTCCCCACCGTAAAGCTTAATCGTGTCCATCGTCGCCATCGCCAACCCCGCTCCATTCACCATACACCCTATGCTCCCATCAAGCTTAATATAATTCAACTCCTCGTCAGACGCCTCTCGCTCCTTCGGATTCTCTTCCTCCTCATCCCTCAACAACAACAAATCCTTATGACGTGAAAGCGCGTTGTCGTCCAAAGACACCTTCGCATCCATCGCCTTGAGGCGATTCTCCTTCGTCACCACCAACGGGTTAATCTCTACAAGACTCGCATCAATCCCCATAAAAGCCTCGTACAAGCCCTTGAGAAAAGGATACATATCCTTCGCCGCATCTCCCTCAAGACCCAACGCAAAGACCAACTTACGCGCATGATTCGGCATAATACCCGTCGCACAATCCACGCCGCATCGGAACAAAGCAGCCGGATTCTCCGCCGCTACCTCCTCTATCGACATCCCCCCCTCCTTCGACGCTATCACCACCAGACGCGATGTCACCCTGTCCACAAGCATACTCAAATAAAATTCACGATCCATAGAACCCAACTCCTCCACATACACCTTGCGGACCCTCTTACCCTCCAACCCCGTTTGCTTCGTCACAAGAATATTCCCAAGCATCGATGACGCCGCTTCCTTCACAGCTTCGCGCGAATGACAAAGCCTCACGCCTCCCTCTTTCCCCTCTCTCCCCTTAAAATAACCCGCTCCTCGACCCCCCGCATGAATCTGTGACTTCACCACCCATCCCGTACCCCCGAGCTTCTCTGCAGACAATTCCGCCTCTTCCACCGTCTCTGCCGGATAACCCCTCGGAACACTCACGCCAAATCTTGCCAAAATCTCTTTTGATTGATATTCATGCAAATTCATTCGCCTTCATGTCCCTTCTTCTTATCAAATCATCATACCCTCCCTCTAAAACACCCCCCCGCCTCAACCTCGCGTATACTAACACAGTTTCTTTTCCCAAAATAGACCCGCTCCCGTAATCTCACGACTTTTTATCTTCTCCCTTTTTTCTTGCTCAAAAATCATCATAATAGAACCACACCCTTTTCACAATTTCTATCCTCGTCATGAACGCTCCTCTCTCCTCCTCATCCTTCCCCAAACTTATCGTCGGCTGCCTCTTCGTCTTGCTCACAGGATTCATCATCAGCTCCAGCCTTCCCTCAGACAAAAAAGCACAATCCAAGCACTTCATCCTCTACGCCACCTTCAAAGCCGTCAACGGAATCAAAAAAGGCACCACCGTCCAACTCGCCGGAATGCCTATAGGATATGTCTACCAAATCTCCTTCGCCGATGAATCAAAACAATCCGCTTTGCTCACCCTACACCTCACCCACCCCTCACTCTTGGAAAATAAACTCCTCCTCCCAGATGACAGCAGCATCCGTATCGTCTCTCCAGGGCTTTTCTCCAATAAAACACTCCTCATCGAACCCGGGGGCGGATTCGATAACCTCCAACATAAAGACCACATCTCCTTCACCCAAGGTTCTCTCGTCCTTGAAGACCTCTTAAAATATATCTCACCACCCGAAGACACCTCTCCACTTCAAAACAACCCACCGCAAAATCAAGAAGGCCTCCTCCCATGATCGAACGATTCTTAGAAATATTTATCGGCTCTTTTGTCGTCGTCATCGCCATCCTCTTCCTCACTTTCTCCCTTGGCAGCAGAAATGACCTCGCAAACAAAGACTCCTACAGACTCTCTGCTCGCTACAACAACATCGGCGAACTCAAAAAAGGCGACAACATAAAAATCTCAGGTGTCCCCATCGGACAAGTCTACAAAATCTCCCTCGACGAAAAAAATTATGAAGCCATCGCAACCTTCCTCATCGATTCTTCCGTTCAGCTCCCCATCGACTCAACCGCCCAAATCTTACTCGGAGGAATCTTCGGAAATACCGAAGTCCGAATCATACCGGGAAAAAATACCCAAACCCTCGAACCCCACGCCGAAATCACCAACACCACCGACGCCATAAACCTTGAAGACCTCATCGGCGAATTCATCTATAACTCCACCGAATCCTCACCATGAACAGCACATCTCCCCTCACATCTTTCTCCCTTCTCCTCATCCTCTCAATACTCACCATACCCAACGTCTCTTTCGCCCAAACCCTACCCCAGAACTTCGCACACATCGGATTCCTCAACAAAATTACCGGGAGATTTCATGACAAAGTCGTCCCCATCCTCACCACCGTCTCCTTTGAAACGCTCCTCATTCGCGTAGAAACATGCTATCGCTCAAATCCAGGCGAAAAAAATGAATCCGTCGCCTTCTTCCACATCAGCGACACAATCACACACCGATCCACAGAAAACCTATTCACAGGGTGGATGTTCGCCTCCACCCCCTCCCTCTCCTCCCTCGAACACGGTTCCTACGATGTTTGGCTCCTCGAATGTCTCCGAGACCCCCCCGCCAAAACTTCGCCATGACCACCCCCCTAAACCCCCACATCTTCCTCGCCCAACAACTCGTCATATCTCGAGGAACAAAACCCGTCACTCCGCCCCTGTCCTTCTCCATAAACCCCCACTCCTCATGCCTCATCCAAGGGCCCAATGGCAGCGGAAAAACTTCCGTCCTCCTCGCCCTTGCCGCCTTCCTGCCCCTCTCCTCAGGAACCCTCGCCTTCCACTCCGATATCCTCTCCTTCTCACGAAAAATCTCAACCCTCCATGAAGAAAAAATAGACAGCCTCATCCTACACGGCTTCCACAGCCTCATAGCCTTCCTCCCCGCAGAAACGCCTTTCCAACCCCACCTCTCACCCCTTGAGGACCTCTCCTTATGGCACGCCCTCGCCCTTCACGAACATAGCCACCACATCCACCAACCCCTCGCATCCTCTCCCCTCGAAGCCCTCGAAATCCTCAAAATCGACACCCTAAAACATAAAAAAACCAGCGAACTCTCCTCAGGGCAAAAACAGCGACTCGCCCTTGCCCGACTCCTCCTAAAACCCGCACAACTGTGGCTCCTCGACGAACCCTTCCACCACCTCGACAACCACGGAACCTCCATCCTTCTCTCTCTCTTCTCCCTCTTCATCAAAAACAAAGGAACCCTCATCTATACAGACCCCCTCACAGGCCCCCGCCCTTCCAACGCCTCAACCCACCATCACGTCATCTCTCTCCCGCCGCCAAGCTCATGAAAACCCTTTTTCTTGCCAAAATCCTCTTCCTCGCCTTCTCGCGTGAAACCCTACAAAAACCCCTCTCACTCCTCCTCCCCCCCCTCTTCCTCCTCATCACCTCCTTCACCTTCGCCCTCGCACTCCGCAATATTCCAGACAGTCTACCCCACATCCTCCCCGCCGTCCTCATCGTCTCCTCGCTCCTCGCCATCCTCCTTTCCGCCGATGACCTCTTCAATCCCCTCATCTCTTCTCACACCCTCACCCTCCTCATACTCCAACCCTCAAGCCTCTCCCTCGCCATCACCATGCGAATCATCTCCCATTGGACACTCCGAATCCTTCCCACCATCATCCTCACACCCCTCATCGCACTCTTCTTCCTCTCCGATATTTCCGAATCACCCCTCCTCATACCCGCCCTCATCGCCAACTCCCTCAGCATCACCCTCCTCACAGCCTTCATCTCCGCTCTCACCATCGGACTCCCCTCCTTCGCCTTCCTCGCCACCCTCCTCATACTTCCCCTTTCCACACCCCTCCTCATCTTTACACTCCTTGCCGCTTCCCCAACACCCTCCGCGTTCCCCGCTTTCCTCTCCCTACTCGCATCCGCTCCCCTCCTCCTACTCCTCAATTCCCTCTTCTCCCCATCCCTTCTACGAATCTCCCTCTCCTAACCTCTTCTCACTTGCCCCCTTCTCCTTTTTCATCTACTATACAAGCCATAGGGAGATAGAAAGGGCGTGGCAAGGCATACTCTAGAGAAGTGTCAACATGAGAGGCTCACCAAACAAGCTTCTCCCTCAGAGGCACACAATCCTCAGAACCACACCATGGGCAAAAATCTCTTGGTTCTTCCTCTCGCGTACGCCTACCCCGCCAGGCCCTTTTGACTCTTTTCCTCAAACCGCACTTCTTCAACCCTTCAAACGAGGTCCCTCTTCCATGGCTATTCCCGTTTCTGCTCCCGAATTCCTCTTGGTCACACACATGCAAAACCTAGGAAAACGAGCCATTCGTCAATATGCCGCCGTGCTCAGCTTGTCGCGTACCGACCCCGCCACAAAAAATAATACACAAAAATGGACACAACTCAGAGCCACCATCTCCGAAGTCCTCGGCGACGCAACCGCCGCTTTCTTCCTCTCCAATCACGACGTCGTCCTCATCGCTCCCAATATCCCCACCTCCCTACTCGGACAACTCCTCGCCAAAACTTCCCTCATCTTCGGCGGAGACTCCTTCATGTCCACCATCGACAGAAACAATTACCACAACCTCTGCTCCCGATTCGAACTCGCAAAAGATATCAATACCTTCAATCAATACGTCGCCAAACACTACAACCGTATGCGACAACAATCTCCTCCCTCCAGCGATACGCCCCTCTCTCTCCCCATCGAAGATAACGACGGAATCTCCCTCAAAACACTCTCAGACCTCGAACGACCCCTCACAAGCAACGACCTCTCCTCCATCACCCAAAGACAAGATATCTGCCTTGTCGATGACGATATGAAAACCATGTCCGTCGTCATGTCAGAAACCTTCGTCTCCATGGGGCAACTCATGTCAAGCTCCATGCCAAACAACAAAATCTTTAATGAACGGTGGCTCTTCCTACACCTCACAAGCCTTCTCGATACACGAGTCCTCGCTTTCCTCAGAAGCCATGACGACCCCAGATTCCGTTCCGCCGTCTCCATCAACCTCAATATCTCCTCCTTCTTCTCCTCGTCCTTCCATAACTTCGACCGCATACTCAATCCCATCAATCGCGAAACCATCATGTTCGAACTCCAACTCGTAGACATCATCGCCGATATGGAAAAATTCTTCCAAGTCCGCGACGCTCTCCACGAACGGGGGTACCGATTCTGTATCGACTCCGTGCCCTACACCCAACTCGAATACGTCGATGATACCCTCTTCGGCCTCGACATGATCAAACTCAACGCCTCAGGAAAACTAAGAAGCCTCGACCGATCCACACTCATCAAAACCGTGCGGCGAATCAATGAACTCGGGGCAGAACGTTTCATCTTCTCACGGTGTGACGACAGCGATACCGTCTTGTTCGGAAAAAAAATGCATATCGAACTCTTCCAAGGCCACTACATCGACAACTTCCGCAAAAAAGTTATGCAAAAAGGTGAGCAGAAAAAAGAAAAAGAACAAGCACCTCAAAACAGAAACCTCCATCCCCGGGCCATACGGACGCGTTAAAACAAATCTTCCTCCACCAACCTCTCACCCAACCTCAACCTCAACCAAACACTTTCACGCAACACCAACCAACCTCTCACGCAACCTCAATCAAACACTTTCACGCGATACCAACCGACCAACTTCTCACGCAACCTCAATCAAACACTTTCACGCGATACCAACCGACCAACTTCTCA
>CAKMZR010000068.1:6747-7987 GCA_929200455.1 uncultured Alphaproteobacteria bacterium
CGCAACATCCACCCACCGACGCCTCACGCGACACCAACCAACCTCAACCAAACACTTTCACGCGACACCAACCAACCGACGCCCACGCCCCCATAAAGCGATCTTCCCGCCACGAACTGCCACGTCTCAAAACCCTCACAACACATCTCCATGAACAACAACACCCCTCCACACCCCCTCGATATGCTCATACTCGGAAGCGGCCCCGCAGGGTGCTCCGCCGCTATCTACGCCGCACGTGCCGGACTCACTCCCCACTTGTGGTCAGGACTCCAACCCGGCGGACAACTCACCATCACCACTGATGTCGAAAACTATCCCGGATTCGCAGAACCCATCATGGGGCCTTGGCTTGTCGAACAAATGGCTCTCCAAGCTTCAAGAGTAGGCGTCGTCTCCGAAGAACGAATCGCCGACCGTGTCGATCTTTCTTCCTACCCCTTCGCCGTCTTCGACGACAACCAAAACCTCATCACCACAAAATCAATCATCATCGCCACAGGATCAAAAGCACGTTGGCTCGGACTCGAAAATGAAACCCGACTCCGAGGAAAAGGAGTCTCCGGTTGTGCCACCTGCGACGGATTCTTCTTTCGTAACCAAATTGTCGGAGTCGTTGGCGGGGGAAATACCGCCGCAGAAGAAGCCCTCTTCCTCACAAAACACGCAGAAAAAGTCGTCCTCATCCATAGACGCGACTCCCTGCGGGCAGAACACCTGCTCTCCTCTCGCGTCCTCAACAACCCCAAAATCGAAATCCTGTGGAATACACGCGTGCTCGATGTACTCGGAACACACACCCTCGAATCCGTCCTCCTCGAAAATACACAATCCAAAGCTCAACACACCCTCAACCTCCAAGGACTCTTCATCGCCATCGGTCATGACCCCGCCACTTCCCTCTTCCAAAAACAAATCCATATGGATGAGGACGGCTATATCATCACATCCCCACACTCTACGCACACTTCCGTCAAGGGCGTCTTCGCCGCAGGCGATGTCGCAGACAAAAACTACCGTCAAGCCGTCACCGCCGCAGGCACAGGCTGCATGGCCGCCCTCGACGCCGCTCAGTTCCTCGAACACTTCAACGCTCCTCACCCCTCATGACTTCTCACGATCAAACCCTCGCACGCAAACTTCAAAGACTCAAAAGTCCTGACCTCTTCTTCGAGAGCCACCCCATCTACCGCGAAGAATGTGGCGTCTTCGGCATATGGAATAGCGACGACGCCGCCGC
>CAKMZR010000069.1 GCA_929200455.1 uncultured Alphaproteobacteria bacterium
AAACCTCATCAATCTCCCGCCCCAGCCATGTAACGTGCCCGCCTCTTCTCAGAACCCATCGGTGACAACTCCTCCAATACCCTCCCCGCACGCAACATCACATCCTCCTCAAAAGGACGTCCTATCAACTGAAGTCCCAAAGGCATACCCAATCCATCCAAACAATAAGGCACATTCATGCCAGGATAACCCGCCAAATTCACAGGAACCGTAAACACATCATTCAAATACATCGCAACCCCATCCTCAGGAGGATCATCTAACAAAAAGGCAGAACTCGGCGAACTCGGCGTCAAAAGTACATCGCAATCCCTCATCGCTCGACCAAAATCTTCACTCACCAACCTCCTCACCTTCTGCGCCTTCGTAAAATAAGCATCATAATATCCCGCACACAAAACATACGTCCCTATCAAAACACGACGACGAACCTCATCCCCCCATCCCTCCGTCCGACTCTTCTCGTGCATCTCCTCCACATCACGCACCTCCGGAAAACGATAACCATAACGAACTCCGTCATAACGAGACAAGTTGCTCGAACATTCCGCAGGAGCCACTATATAATAAACAGGCAACGCATAACGACTATGGGGCATCTTCACCTCCACTATCTCCATACCCGCAGAACGACAACTCATTATACCCTCCTCCCACACCTTCCGAATATCTTCAGGAAGATCAATGTCCACAAAATCATACGGAACACCCACACGCATACCCTTCACTCCCTTCTCCAACAACGACTCAAACGGCGGAACAACCTCCTTGCTCGACGTCGAATCCCTCGCATCATAACCACACATCGCCTCCAACATCACCGCAGAATCCCTCACCGTCCTCGTAATTGGCCCCGCCTGATCCAACGAACTCGCATACGCTACCACCCCCCAACGTGAACAACGACCATACGTCGGCTTCACACCCACCGTTCCCGTAAAAGATGCCGGCTGACGAATCGAACCGCCCGTGTCCGTCCCCACACTCGCAAGACACGTCCGTGCCGCAACTCCCGCCGCAGAACCTCCAGAGGAACCTCCAGGAGACGTGTATCCCTCCTCTCCCTCTCGCGTCCACGGATTCCTCGGAGCTCCATACGCACTCGTCAGACCAGACGAACCCATCGCAAACTCATCCAAATTCGTCTTCCCCAACATCACTCCACCCTCCCTCCATAAACGCTCCGTCACCCCAGACTCGTAATTCGGCACAAACCCTCCCAATATCCGACTGCCCGCCGTCGTCTCCACTCCATCCGTGCAAAATAAATCCTTCACACCCAGTGGAATTCCCGTCAATAAACCATGATCCCCCCGCGAAAGCTTCTCGTCCGCACAAGACGCCATCTCTAATGCCCGATCCGGAGTCTCCGTCACATAATGATTCAAAAATGATAGCGAATCCATCGCCTCAAGATAGGCTCGCGTCAACTCCTTCGACGTCAGATCCCCCTTCCGCAACGCTTCCCTCGCTCCCACCAAATCCAATCCCAAACACTCTTCCATCTCTATTCTACCACCTTCGGCACCACATAAAAATCCATCAAACGAGAGGGTGCATTCGACAAAACACGCTCCGCATCGCCGCCGTCATTCACCTCGTCTTCGCGCATACGACCCTCCTCCGCATGAAACGCCACAGACGTCAACGCTTCCACTCCCTCCGTCTCAACCTCTCCCAAACAGCCAACCCACGACAAAATATCCTTCACGCCCTTCCCAAAAGAAGCCTTGTACTCTTCATCCACGCGAATCCGTGCCAATCGACACAAATGATCAATATCAAAAGACTCTTCTTCGCTCATTCCAAATCCTCATAAACTCAAAAAACCCCACTCCACTCCACCCACCCCGCCCCTCACATGTATAACGAAAAAACAACACCTCGCCAATACAAAAAAATATCCTCCGACAAAGGAATATTCTCGCGCTTATCCCATGACATACACGCTTTGCATAAGTCCTTAATATATCACCAAACCCCTCAGCCACCCTGAATACGTGTCACCGTTACTTTCTTCCGAGATGATGAGGACACCACATTCGGCACAGGTCCCACCTCTCCATGATTATTGTCATTCACACCCTCTCCCTTCGCTTGCCTTGCAACCTCTTCCGCCCTCGCCTCCGCAGGATCCTTCAAAAGTCCCGCTCCTATCTGACGGTTAATATTAATCAATGACGGAATCCTCGATACATCCATGTCCAACAAAAACTCTATCGTCTGCTGATCTATAAAACGAGTCAAACTCAAAAGATTATCCCGAATCTCTCCTGGCAACTCACAGTCCTTGTCCACAAGATATGACTGAATAATCGTCCACACACGCCAGTTCAACCTCACCTGCTCCTTCAAATGCTCTCCGTCAGTTTCCACATTCTCTACCGCCTGAGAAAGACGACCCGCCAACTCTATCAAAGCCTGACCCTCTATCTCCTGAGGAGACGCATGAATGTCTACGTTCATCCGTCTCTGCTGCTCATAGGCTCCTACAACCATCTCTTCCTCTCTTTCTAATCTAGAGATACTTCGCTAAAGACATCTCCTGCCTCTTCGCTATCAACGCATACGAACTCGTAATCATCGACTGTATGTTCACAAGCTCCGCCGTCGCCTTTTCCGCAGATATTCCCACAATATCATCAAGCTCTCCTTGTGCTATGTTACGGTACATCGTATGCAACTTATCCCTCTGCGTAAATACATTGCTCGTCGACGTGTTCTCACTCGAAAGTGACGTCAATCCTTGACGCGCCTCTTCTGCCAGCTCTTTCGCAGAACGAATAAATGCCGCACGCTCGTCAAACGTCAATCCATCTTGCGTCGCAGACTTCAGCCTTATCGCCGCGTCTATCAACTTCTGAAATGCAGGGGCCGCCGCCGTCAAACCATAGTCAATCGTCAAAGTCTTCGCTATCGACACCGTCGGCTTCTTCCACAACCCCTTGTTTATCGATATCGGCTCTTGCGGAGGAAGCGGCAAGCCACCAGGTTGCACAGGACCAGAATTCCAGTCAGACAAATAAGAACCATACTCAAACTCTTTCGGAAACTTATCTATCAACGTCACCCTCTGTTGACGCTCATTACCCGCATTGTCACGAACCGTCACCACAAACTCCTGATCCCCCGTAAACGCTGCCGTCGCCGCTGCCGTCGCCCTCACATTTACATTGCCCGTCGTCGCATCAATCACCGCCGTCACACCCGCAGGAACAGCACCGCCACCCGCAGTCGTTAACGTAACAGCAAGCGGACCCGTTCCCGTTCCCCCCACTTCAGAACGAAACGCTACCTCATCAAACGCTTGACCAGACGTATACTTCAAACCTGACGCCTGATCCTTCACCTCAGGAATCGCTATCGGATCCGTCGTCGGAACAATCCTAAAGGTCTGCCTCAACGTCTCACCCTTCCCATTCGTCGCCTCCACCTGAATCGATACAGGTGCCGTCGCTCCCGCCGGAATGTTCACATCCAACTTCTTCTGAGCCTTATCATAGGTAATCCAATTCGGAAGACGCGCACCTCCAGGCAAAGTCACACGATAGTCCAACGTCTCACCAGAACCAAGCGTAAAGGCTTCCGTGTCAATCCGATACGAACCAGACGTTCCCGGCTGCTCATGGTAATCCTGCAAATTCTTTATCACCGCCAAGTCTTGACCATAATACTTATACTGCGGAATCCTTCCCACCGCATTCGGATTGTCTCCCGTCTCTATCTCATTGCGGAAACGATCACTCTTGTCTCCCGTCGTGTGATTGTACGAATCCCTCGCTCCCATCAAAGGAAGTTCCGTCAACGTCCTCACAGGCGGCCTGTTAATATTCGCTCCTCCAAAAATATAACGACCAGAAACCTCCAAATTCAATTCTTCCTGAATTCCCAATAACGCTCCTCGTATAAACGCCTTCGTGTTCGTCGCCCAAATCTGATTCTCACCACTCGCAGGAACATCCGCAGACCATCGCGAAATCTGTGACGCCAAATCACTCAAAGACGCC
This sequence comes from uncultured Alphaproteobacteria bacterium, assembly GCA_929200455.1. Classification (GTDB taxonomy): domain Bacteria; phylum Pseudomonadota; class Alphaproteobacteria; order CAKMZR01; family CAKMZR01; genus CAKMZR01. Next base: position 4,008 of record CAKMZR010000069.1, read on the forward strand.
AAACTCTGATCATACGCATCCACCGTCACCTTCACCTGCTTTATCGAACCCTTATAACTCCCTATCTCACTCACCAACGCTCGCAAATCAACCACGCGATTCCCAAAACGTCCGTAGTCTTGAATCCTTTGATACTTCTTCCCCGTCGCAAGACGTGCATCCGCCAACTCAAAAAGTTTCTGGTTGTTGTCCAAGTAACGAAGTGTACTTGTCAGAAATCCTACATTGCTAAATCCCATAATCCTTGCTTCCTTCTTCAGAATCCATAATCCACTCTCCCTCCAAATCCATCCTCTCTCATGTTAGGCAGATTCGCCACCGCAGCTATAACAGTTTTTAACGCAAAAATTATGCCGAAAACAACAATTCAACGATCCAACCTACCATCCTTCACCGCGTCAACCCACCACAAATCCAATGCCGTACCACGCAAGGACGTCGGCTCAGGGTACAAAAACCTATCCCAATACGACACCAAATTCTTGTCCGAATAAAACATCATCACCATATAATGTCCCCACTGCAATACACGATCCAAGGCTCGAGAGGCCGCGATCAATCCTTCCCGATCCTCCGCGTTCACGACCTCCTCTATCAACAAATCCACAACCTCATTCCTCAACCCCATGTAATTCCTACCCCCCTCTCGTGACGCAGAATCACTTCCCCACATACTACGCTGCTCATTACCAGGTGATAACGACTGACCATACGCCATCACAATCATATCGTAATCAAAACCATTCAACCTCTCTATGTACTGCGGAACATCAAGAGTCCTTATACGAAGGCGGATACCCAACTTCTCCAAATTCTTACTGTACGCCAACGCATGCGGCTGAAACGCCGGCTGAACCACCAAAAGCTCTATGTCCAACTTGTCTCCGCGTTCCTTGTGCTCCAACACTCCGTCACGCACCTCGTAACCCGCTTCCTGCAATAACTTCGCCGCTTCCACCAAATTCTTTCGAAGACCTCCCTCACTATCCGTGTTCGGCTGCACAAACTCTTCCTCAAAGACCTCGCGCGGCAAACGATCCCTATACGGTTCCAACAACTCAAGCTCTCGACCCTCCGGCAAACCACGGGCCGATAACTCACTATTGTCAAAATAACTCCGAGTCCGCGCATAAAGACCATACGTCAACGTCCGATTCGTATCCTCAAAATCATACGCCAAATTCAATGCCTTCCTCACCCGTACATCCTGAAAACGTACCTGACGCAAATTCAACACAAATCCCTGCACAGGTGCAACAAGATTGTGCGAAAACTTACGCTTCACGATCAATCCCTCCTTCACCGCCGACGTTTCATACGCCGTCGCCCAAAATCTCGACACCCTCTCAAAACGATAGTCCAAATGACCCGCCAAAAACGCCTCCAACATCACCGTCGAATCTCGATAGTAATCATAACGAATCTTACCAAAATTATTCCGTCCCACATTCACCGCCAAATCCTTTCCCCAATAATCCTCAGCCAACTCAAGCTCCACATAACGACCCACCTCAAAACCACTTATACGGTACACACCACTCCCAAGAGGAACATCAAGCAAAGGCCTCTCAAAATCACGACCCTCCCACCACGACTTCGACAAAACCGGTAACTGTCCCAGTATCAAAAACAATTCCCGGTTTTCCACATTCTTGCTGTAAAACCTCACCGTCCGAGAATCCCTCACCTCCACGCGATCCACATCAGAATAATAATAGCGATACGACGGCAATCCCTTCGTCGTCAACGTCTCGTACGTCCACGCCACATCCTCCGCTCTTACCCGACTCCCATCATGAAATCTCGCCTCCTCACGCAATATAAACTCTATCCAACTCCCGTCCTCCTTGTAACGAACTTTTTCTGCCAACAATCCATACTGCGAAAAGGGCTCGTCAAGCGAACCCGTCATCAACGTCTCTATCGTCTTACTCACTGGCGACGACGACGTACCCCGAATAATAAAGGGATTCATACTGTCAAACGTGCCCAGCAACCCCAAAACCACCCGACCCCCCTTCGGAGCTTCCGGATTCACATAATCAAAATAACGAAAATCTTCTCCGTACTTCGCCTCCCCCCACATCGAAAGACCCGATGCCGTCACAACGCCCTCCGAATCCGCGTGAACCTCAACGCCAAAAAATATCCCAAAAAACAATACACATATACTCAATCTCATAAATCTCATCTTATCTTCCTTTTTCACTTCAACGTGGAACAAAAAATTGTACACCCCACCATATCGTACCCTTACCTTGCACCTGACCCGTGCAATTCAATCGTGAACGACCGCGCTTCAATGGCGACGCAAATACAGGCGAAAATCCTTCTCTCTCACCCAAGCCCTCAACTTCTAAACGACCTTGCCGTGAGTGAAAACATAACATATTCACACTCCGACTGTCCCAATCCTTATCAAACCATACACGAACATCCGGCGGATTCTCATCCTCCCTCACCAACGAACGGTACTCCACCTTACCCAAGGGCAACGCCAACGTCGACAATATCAAACGCAACCGCCTCTCGTCACTGTAATTTCTCGTCATGCCAAAACTTGGCAGATAAAAACGATTGTAACGACGATTAAACGCTCCGGAATGCTGACCCATTCCCACCCGAAAACCCGCTCCATACGCCATACGCTCAACACCTACACTCGCAAGACCAAACGGATAAGAAAAAAGATAGACTTCCTCTCCCAACTCCTCCTTCATCTTCTCACGCGACGCCTTCAAATTTTCCATCACCTCTTCTGCCGGAAGCTTCGTCAAATTCGTAAGACCCAGTCCTTGCGAACCCACCTCCACCAAACCACTCGATACCATCTCTCGCAAAAAATCCCACGACAAAGAACCACGCGTCCCCACCTTGCCCACAGGCACAAAAACCGTAAGCGGGAATCCATAACGTCGAAAAATTTCCCAGCCCTTCTCAAACGTCGGCGAAGAACCAGACCACATCAACGATACCGTTCGCAAAGGCAACGTCTCATCCCCATTGCTCAGACGCTCCACCAACTCACCCAACGGCAACACATTGTAATTCTCCTCGCTCAAAATCTCCAAATGCTCTTCCAACTCATCAAGGCGTATACCAGAATTGCCCGCACGATCTCCAAAACCAAAATAATTCAATGCCACTCCAGAAGGCAAAAAATCATAGGACACCGCTTCCCCACTCAAAAAAACAATTCCCAAAATTACATGAAAAAAAACGCGAAAATATCTCTTCATCTCATCTACAACCTCATCCTCAACCACGCCTCCGAGACTTCCCCCTCAGCCCTCCGCCCAAAGGTACCCCCTTCTTGCCTGTGTTCAATCCCACAACGCCTCCCAACAACTCACTCGCAATACGCCAGTTCACTCCAGACGCATGAATAGGAAGATCAAAATCTTTACCCTCAGATCTCAACAACTCATCCCGGTACAACGCCGCAGACTCAAAGTCCAAACCAGACGCAGATTCCTCCATCGCAGAACGTACCTTCTCAAGATAATCCTTCAACAATGTCCGCATCCATGCCTCCTCTCGATTGCCCTCCGACAAATCATCTCCACGACCCTCCGCATCATAAGCCACACCCAATATCCCCGCCACATCCTTCACCACACTCGTCGGCTCAATCCCATGCTCCTCATTGTACCTCCGCTGCAACTCTCGGCGACGCTCCGTCTCACTCAAGGCATACTCTAACGATTCCGTCATCTTGTCCGCATACAAAATCACACGACCCTCCTTATGACGTGCCGCCCTCCCCATCGTCTGCACAAGCGAACGCTTAGAACGCAAAAAACCTTCCTTGTCCGCATCCAATATCGCCACAAGAGCACACTCCGGGATATCCAATCCCTCTCGCAAAAGATTAATCCCCACCAACACATCAAACACTCCAAGACGCAAATCCCTTATAATCTCTACCCTC
>CAKMZR010000070.1 GCA_929200455.1 uncultured Alphaproteobacteria bacterium
ATTGTGTGGTATGTGGAGGGGGGCAGGGAGGAAGAGATGAGGCTTCTTGTTGATTCTTCGTGTATTGAGGTGCGAGGTATGGAGAGACTGGGAGAAATTGAGGAGGGTTTGGAGAGGCTGTATGTGGATTCTTTTAGGACATCTGAGTTTTTTATGAGGATGTTTGAGGGTATGGGCGTGGATGTTCGTGAGAAACGGTGCGTGGCAAGACATGAGCAGACGTTGAAGGACGGGAGGGAGCTTGAGGGTTTTCGTTTGTGTCATAAGGGTGATGGCGTGGTGATGGTGAAGTTGCTTTATGAGGTTTTGCGGGGTGAGGGGATGAAGGAGAGTGATGTGGAGAGGCGGATAGAGTCTCTTCGTGGGGAGAGGGAAGACTATGTGGAGAAGAGCTTTTCGTCGATAGTGGGGAGTGGTTCGAACGGAGCGATTGTGCACTATAGGGTTGGAGAGGATACGGATCGTGAATTGAGGGGAGGTGATGTGGTGTTGATAGATTGTGGTGGTCACTACCGGAATGGCACGACGGATGTGACAAGGACGATAGGACTGGGAGAGGTGGGTCGGGAGGAGAAGAGGTTATACACGAGGGTATTGAGATCACACGTGATGCTTTCGCGTCAAAGTTTCCCGAAGGGCACGACGGGTACACAGTTGGATGCGATTGCGCGAAGTGAGCTTTGGAATGAGGGATTGGACTATGGACATGGTACGGGTCACGGGGTGGGTTATGTATTGGGGGTGCATGAGAGTCCTCCTGTATTGACGAAAAAAGGCGGAACAATTTTGGAGGCGGGCATGGTACTGTCGATAGAGCCTGGTCTTTATTTTGAGGGTTTGTACGGTTTTCGGGTAGAGAATTTGGTGGAGGTGGAGGAGAGGGGCGAGGGTTTGGGATTTCGGGCGTTGACGTGCGTGCCTTACGCACGTGATATGATAGAGGTGGAGATGTTGTCGGAAGCGGACAGGTTGTGGGTGGATGGTTATCATGCTTGGGTTTGGACGTGCTTGGAAGACGAGGGATTGGAGGAGGAAGAGAGACTGTGGTTATGGGAGATGACGCGTCCGTTGGAGGTCGTGGGATGATATTGCTGAAGCCGGATCCTGAGAATGAGAGACTTACACGCAAGGTGGAGGGTTTGAACGAGCGTGGGGAGTCTCAGGAGGTTCGTGTGGTGGAAGAGCGAGCTTTGACGTTATATTTGAACAGTCAGGAGGTGGTGACGGCGATGACGGTGGGAGATTATCCGGATTTGTTGGCGGTGGGTTATTTTCGGAATCAGGGGATGTTGCAGGAGAGCGATGAGATAAGGGGGATAGACTACGATGAAGATTTGGGGGTTGTGGTTGTGAGGACGGCGAGGGAGACGGACTATGAGGAGCGACTGAAGAGGAAAATTCGGACTTCTGGCTGTGCCGAGGGTACGGCGTTTGGTGATTTGATGGAGGGTTTGGAGTCGAAAAGTGTATCGGAGGGAGGAAGTGTGAGGGTGGAAGATTTGCTGGTTTTGTTGAAGAATATAAACACGATGCCGAGTTTGTATTTGTTGGCGGGAGGTATTCACGGGTGTGTATTGTGCGAGGGCAGGGAGGTATTGTTGTATGTGGAGGATGTGGGACGTCACAATGCGGTGGACAAGATAAGCGGTTATATGAGGATGCACGGACTGTCTGGTGAGGGTAAGTTATTTTTCACGACGGGAAGATTGACATCGGAGATGGTGATAAAGACGATAGCGATGGGGATTCCGATATTGGTGTCTCGTTCTGGCTTTACGGCGTATGGAGTGCAGATAGCACGGGAACACGGACTGACATTGATAGGTCGAGCGAAAGGCAAGAGATTTATGGTATTGTCTGGCGAGGAGCGGGTTGACTATGGAGGATGAGACGTTGGGTGTGGCGGGATTGGTATTGGCGGGAGGAGGTTCACGTCGTATGGGGGAGAACAAGGGGTTGTTGAAGGTGGGGGGCGAGCGTTTGTTGGATCGGGTATGGAGGAGTCTTGAAGTTGGTGTGGACGTGATGGCGTTGAATGGGGAGAGGTCTGTGTGGGAGGGTGAGGTGGATTGTATGATTGTGGAGGATGTTCTGGAGGGGGGCGAGGGTCCTCTTGTGGGTATTTTGAGTGGGCTTTTGTGGGCGGAGAGCGAGGGCAAGGAATGGTTGGTGACGGTGCCCTTGGACACGCCTTTTTTGCCGAGTGATATCGTTTTGAGATTGGTGAGGGGAGCACAAGAGGGAGGAGCGGGGGTTTCATGTGCGAGGAGTGGTCGTTATCATCATCCTGTGGTGGGCTGTTGGCATGTGGGGGGATGGTTGGGGAGGGTTCGTGGGGCCCTAGAGAGAGGTGTGCGTAAGATAGACAGGGTATTTGAAGAGGGCGAGCGGGTGAGTGTGGACGTGGAGATGGTTTTTTTTGGGGAAGGTTTTTGCTATGATCCGTTGATGAATGTGAATGATCGAGAAGATTTGTTGAAAGCGGAAGAGATAGGCATGAGGTTGAGAGGACGAGAGAGAGGATGATGGTATGTTAGATGTGTATGCGCGGAAGCTTATTAATAAGCCGTTAGACAGTATGGTGAAGTTTTTTCCTTCATCGATAACGGCGGTACATGTGACGTTGTATGGATTTGCGTTAGGAATTTTGGGGGTGGTTTTGACGGCTTTTGGCTTGTATTTGTGGGGATTATTGTTTTTTGTGTTGAGTCGGGTGTGCGATGGATTGGACGGTGCTTTGGCAAGGGAGCGGGGTATCGTGAGTGATGAGGGAGCCTACTTGGATATCGTGTGTGATTTTATACTTTACAGTTCGCTTCCTTTGGGATTTGGTCTTGCGAATTTGCCTGAGAACGGTATATCTGCGATGATATTGATGTTGACATTTATGGGTACGGGTTCGAGTTTTCTGGCCCATGCAATTTTTGCGGCTCAGAGGGGAGAGACGACGGAACTTCGAGGTAAGAAGTCATTTTATTACTCTGCGGGTTTGATGGAGGGCAGTGAGACGATACTGGCGTTTTTTGTTTTTTATATATTTCCGGAACATTTTTGGTGGCTTGGTTTGTGTGTGGCCTTTTTGTGTGTGGTGACGACGGTAAGTCGTGTAGTGGAGGTATGTCGTATACTTAAAAAAGAAGCCCCCTGACGAATATTATCAGGGGGCCTCATTAACACCTCAACGGTAAGGACAAAGGGAGGTAAAACCTTACAGGTTGATGGGTGTATTCGGTGTTATCGGACGTCGTCGACTATTTTTTCGATGTCAGCGATTGTGAGTCCGATGTCTTCGCGGATGAAGAGAGGCAAGTTTGTGAGTTCTTGCCTGACTTTATGCCGACGATACATGAGTGAAATATTGTGCGTACTTTTTGCCAAGAACGCGGATACTTTTGGTAGGTAGTGTCCGGTACTTTGGCTGAGCAGGTTATGTGAGATTGCGTGTGAATTAGACATTGTAGTATTCCTTGATTTTGAGATTGTTGATGAGTGTTTCTTCTTGTATGTGTGTATTATGTTTTGTTTTGGGAACAAAGAAAAGCGACTGATTGCCATATCTGTTATGCAAAAAGGTCATGAAGTTTATTTTTTGCGGGGGGTGGGTATAAAAAAAGGGGGGGGGTGTAAAAAAAAAGGGTGGGTGTAAAAAAAGGGGTAGATTAAAAAAAAGCCTCCACGACTTTCATCGGGAGGCTTTTGGTGTGTATAGGTATGAAATGATTTATGAGACTATTTGATTTCCGCGATGACGCGATCGATTTCAGAGATGGAAAGACCGATATCTTCACGAATGTCAGAGGGTATGCTCATGAGTTGTTGACGTGTGCGATGTCTTGATATGGAGAGGACGACGGAATGGAAAGCGTCGTAGATTCCGTTTGTAATTTTGTAGAAGGGAACGCTTGTATAAGCGAAGAACGAGTGGGGTGTGTATTGAGCGATAGCTTTTGCCATGATGCCGTACTCCTATGTGAGGTTGTTTCAGTAATTTTCGACTATGAGCGGGAGGCTTGATATTCCTATAAGAAAGGGCCTCTGCTTATAGAAACAAAATAGGGCAATTCTTTTTATAAGAAAGAGTAATTTTTTCATACCTGTTATGACAAAAAGTCATGAGGGAATATGGGGGGAGATGATATTCATGGCACGGATGTCGTGAAGGAACTGTTCGATTTGTTCTTGTGTGAGGTTTTGTGCGGCGTTAGAGATATCTTTTCTGGAGCAGATAGATTTTGAGACGATGAAGGCCATGAGCGGGACGAACTGTGGAGGTATGGGAATATTGCCTTTGTGGGTGACGAGGGTATCGACTTGGGGGTTATTGGGGTCTTTTTTCAGGGAGAGTCCTTGGGTGACATTGAAGAGTCCGTCATCGGGGTTGATGGGTAGTGAGAAGTCGTGTGTTGTGGGTAGGAATTGTTTTTGTTGTTCTTTGAGGGTATTGAAGAAGGCGTCGGAATTGATGATGGCGTTGAGGGATTCGGAGAAGGATTTGACGTATGCTTTGAGGTCGTTATTGTTTTCTTGTGGTAGGGGAAGGTTTTTGCGGAAGCTTGGGTCTTGCAGGGAGAGTCCTTGAAGTGTTTCTAGGGCGTCGAGTCCGATGAGGCTTGTCATGCCGAAAGCGATATGGATGACGCCGGAGGAAGCGGCGAGGGCATCATGATAGAGTCCACGTGGTATATAGAGGAGGGCACCTGGGTTGAGTTCGACTTCTTGGAGTGTGGATCCTTTTTGTTTTTCGTGGTATTCGCGGGGAAGAGATTTGAAAGCGGCGTGGTTGATGGGATTTGGATAGAATCCTTCGTAGATTTGCCAGACTTTGGTGCCTTCGAAGTGGATGGCGAAGACGTCATGTGTATCGAAGTGTGAGGCGAAGGCCTGTCGTTGCCGCCAAGAGCAGTAGAGGTTGGCTTGTGACTTGGCGTTGAGACTTTTTTCGAGTATTTGTGAGATATTTTGCAGTTCTGGGGAGAGGGATTGTATGGAATTGAGGACGAGGGACGCGCCGGCTTGCAGGAAGCTGGAGACTTTTTCTGCGTGTGGTTTGAGTAATTTTTGGTTATCGCGGTTGGTGAATTCCGAGGAGTAGAGATTGGGGGTGATGGGTTGTTTGTCGAGAACGAGTCGTAGGGAGTGTTGAGACCAGATATCGCTCATATTGAGGATGGCGTTGAGTTTTTCCCAATTCATGATGTGAGAGAATTGGTTTTCTGCTGCTTTGATGTGGAGATGTTTTTTCCCGTAGTATTCGGAGAAGAATTCTTCTGGTGAGATGGGGGCGATAATATTTTCGAAGGAGGAGGGAAAGGTCATGGTACGATCGTGGGTTAGAAGGGTTTGATGATGACGAGGGTGACGATGGCGATGGCGATGACGATGGGTGCTTCGTTGATGATTCGGAAAAAGAGAGCGGATTGGGTATTGGTATTATTGAGGAGTTGTTTTCGCCAATGTCCCATGAACATGTGGAGTATGGTCATGAGGACGACGAGGGCTATTTTGATGTGTAGCCAGATATTGTGAGAGAATCCGATGGAGAGGGCGAGAGAGAGTCCGGAGATCCATACGATGATGAGGGCTGGGTTCATGATGATTTTGAGTAGATTTTTTTCCATGGTAGCGAGCATGGAGGCGGCTTCTGTATTGGGGGCGTTGACGTGGTAGACGAAGAGTCTGGGGAGGTATAGGAGTCCGGCCATCCAGGAAATGACGGCGATGATATGGATGATGAGTGTGACTTGGTAGATCAAGGTTTATAATTTTGGGATGAGTTTGTGTGTGAGGGGATGTGTTGATGTTAGCACAAGGATGCGAAGGCGACAAGGTGGTTTTTGCTGGTGTTTTGAGGGAGGGCAAAGCTTTAGATTTGGTGAGTGTGTTTGTGATTGTCGGTTTTTTTATCGTGTCCGTGTGTATGTTCTTAGAGGATGAGATAGTGAAAGGCTGGAAGGATAGGTCGGGAAAATGCGAATTTCATGAAAAGGAAGGCTCAGGAGAGAGTAAAGCCATGATTTTTCCTCCTGTAGAAGAGAGCCGTAATTCATTGATGAAAAAAATTTATAGTGCTTGATACTACATGTGGTATTTTTCTTTTTTTTTATAAAACATGTTGACGATTTTTCGATCGAGTGTTATAGTGGGAATTACGCCTTTTTTCTTGAAATGACGTCATAAGATTTCGTGTATAGGGCTAAGGTTCGTTTATGGAGGAAAAAAATAATCCGTTCAAAAGGAGGTAAAGAGCATGAGAAGGAGGTAAAAAGAGTATGAGGATTGACACATGAAAGGAGATAAAGAGTATGAGGATTGACACATGAAAGGAGATAAAGAGTATGAGGATTGACACATGAAAGGAGATAAAGAGTATGAAGGTTAACAATGGATACCATATAGCATTAACAACAAATGCTATATATAAACATTCACCCGGGTTTCGAGGTTCATCAGAAAGTGAATTCTGGAGAAGAAAGGAGAAAGAATTTCAAAAAACACATGAAAAGAAAATGTTGCTGTGGTTCCTCAAGGAGCATACTCATCTTTCAGACCTCGGAACCAAGTCGCAGTTTTTTGATGCAATTCAAGAAAAATGCAGAGATTGTGGCGAAAACCTCCTTAAGTATGGAGAATTTGAGAGGGCGGTGCAACTTGCTCTCAAGGAGGGGTTGATAGAGGAAGTTGAAAGTTGATAAACCTTTTTTGCAAAGGTACCGTACTTGTAGACCTATGAAGCGAGAGATTTTTGGGAGAAGATGTCGAGGGGGCAGCACTCTGAGGCATTTTTGGGACAATTTCCGTTATGATTTTTGAGGGTGCAAGTGGGTCTTAGTCTGTTGTCTTCTAGGGGAGCATTATTGATGATGGCGTTGGAGACGAGTTGTGCGAGTCCGTTGATGAAGAGAGTATTTTCTGCGACGGCGGGAGCGCGAAGGTAGAGGGGTACGCCTGATTCTTCTGCGAGTTCACGGTATTCGATGTCGAGTTCGACGAGGGTTTCGGAGTGTTCGGAAACGAAAGCGAGGGGGAAGATGATGAGTGCTTTTTTTTCTTTTCCTGCATTTTTGATGATGTCTTCGGTGTAGGGTCTTAGCCATTCGAGAGGTCCGACGCGGCTCTGGTAGCAAAGGATGGTGTCGGAAATTTGGTTTTTGAGGGCATCTGAGATGTTTTGAGCGGATATTTCGCAGTGTTTTTGGTAGGGGTCACCTCGAGAAGAGATAATTTTTTTGGGGACACCGTGGGCACTTAGGAGGAGTCTAGGATTTTGGAATCCTTTGTCGTGGGCTTCTTTGATGAGGGGGAGGATGGCGTTGACGGATGCTTTGATGAAGCCGTCTTCATTGGGGAAGCAGCAGATGAGTCTTCTTGTTGCGGAGACGTTGAGTTTGTTGAGGGCTTGGTGCATTTCTTTCATGGAGGATCGGTTGGTGGTGGTGGAGAACTGGGGATACATGGGGAGAAAGACGATGGTATCGGGTTTCCATGATTGTATTTGCTTTGCGATTTCTTTTGCACGAGGGTTCCAGTATCGCATGACGGGTGTACATAGGAATTCGGAGTCTGGATATTGTTCTGCGAGTATTTTTTGGAGGGCGTCTGCTTGTTTTTGGGTATTGGGAAGGAGGGGAGAGGCCCCGCCGATGTGAGCATAGATTTTGCGTGCTTCGGGAGCTCTTTTTGAGGAAATGAAGGCGGCGAGTAATTGTCGGAAGGGAGAGGGCATCCCGGTGATGGCGGGGTCATTGAAGAGGTTATAGAGGAAGGGTTTGACGGCACTGAGTTTGTTGGGAGCCCCGAGGGAGAAGAGGAGTACGGCGATTTTTTTCTTTGGAGGCATGACGTAGGGAGGGGGTTAGAGGGTTAAGGTTAAGGGAGGAATGCTATTCTGAGAAGGTTGAGGAGTCAAGTATTCTTGATGAGGT
>CAKMZR010000071.1 GCA_929200455.1 uncultured Alphaproteobacteria bacterium
TGGAGAGTGTGTGGGGAATGCATTGTTATCCTGGGGAGCGGGTGGGTTGGATAGGGGTGAGGGAGGGACCATTTTTTGCTTCTGCGGATAGATTTGAGGTGAGGGTTTTTGGGGAGGGCGGTCATGCGGCTTGTCCGCATGAGACGAAGGATTCTGTGGTGATAGCGTCTCATGTTATGCTGGCCCTGCAGACGGTGGTATCAAGGGAGGTGGATCCTTTATTTCCGTGTGTGGTGAGTGTATGTGAGATGCGCGGGGGAACGGCGAACAATATTATCCCGAATGAGGTGGTTCTTTCGGGAACGGTTCGTACTTTTTCCGAGGATGTTTTGGAGCGTGTGACGGACGAGATGGAACGCAAGGTGAAGAGTGTAGCGGCAGCGTATGGAGGGAGAGCGGAGTGGATTTACGAGAGGAAGTATCCTGTTCTTGTGAACAGTGAAGAGGAGACGAGGTTTGCAGAGGACGTGGCGGTTTCGTTTTTGGGTAGGGAGAATGTGGAGCGAGCGAAGCCGACGATGGGGGGAGAAGATTTTGCGTTTATGCTCGAGGAGAAGCCGGGTTCTTATATCGTATTGGGCAATGGGGAGAGGGGAGAGAAGGGGGGAGAGCCTGTTCATTCGCCACGGTTTGATTTTAACGATGATGCGTTGCTTGTGGGTTCTGGTTACTGGGTCAATCTTGTGGAAAAGCTTTTGCCCTTATCGTAGGTATTGCGGGCGTGGACGTAGAGGGATGATCGGGCGAGGAGTGTGTGAGGGGTGAGGGATGAGCGGGCGAGTGAGGGTGAGGAGTGTGTGAGGGATGAGCGGGCGAGTGAGGGTGAGAGAGGAGTGGGTTGAGGGTATACTTTTTATTGGAATTTGTATTTGACGACAAGTTTATCGCCACGGCAAGAGAAGTTCATAATTTCGTTATTTTTGGGATGAAGCTGGACGATATAGATTCCTTCTTGGGATTCGATACTTTTGACGTCTTCTAGGACGTTGCGTTTGACTTTGAATTTTTTTATGGCATTGAAGACGAAATCGTCAAGTTGCAGTCTGCAGATTTGGTGGGTTTTCATATTTGCGGAAAAGAGGGTGAAGGAGTCTCCGGATGCGGCGATTGATTTTTCTGGAGAAAGAGAGATGAAGGCGAGGGTGAACCAAGCGAGGTATTTTGCCCAGATTTTTACATTTTTTTTCTGAGGGTATATTTTTTCTAGGCATATGTTTTTGCGGTGATGTGATGAGGATTTGCACATGAAAGTCCCTAACGAAGGTAATGAGGAATGAGAGTTGAGATCTCGGGTGTCCTCGTGGATATGGGCGTAGTTTTTTATGTGGTTGATTGTAGATGTGTTTTTATGGATTTTCAATGGAATGAACATTCTTTTGACGCGCATCACATTTATGTTTTTTTAGTATGATCGGAAGATATTTGTGAGTTTTCCTTGGATACTAATTTTTTCTGGTGGCATGACGATGGTTTTGTAATCTGGGTTTGCGGGTTCGAGATGGATCATATTGTTGACGATGCGGAAGATTTTGAGGGTGACTTCTCCTTCATCTGTGAGAGCGACGACGATATCGCCGGTGTCGGCATGATTTTGTTGTCGAATGATGGCGATATCTCCGCTGATGATGGCGGCTTGTGTCATGGAGTTTCCTTCGATTTCTAGGGCATAATGTTGTCCGTGTCCGACGAGGGAAGCAGGAATTTCTATGAAGGAGGAGTGGTCTTTTATGGCTTCGATGGATGGTCCTGCGGCGATGATTCCGTAGAGAGGAAGGGTGATGGAGTGAGAGGGTCTGAGTTGGAAGGGGACTTGAGAAGAAGCGTGTTCGACTTGCTGAGGCTGTTGAGAAAATTTTGGGCTACGAGGGAAGAAGGGTTGCATGGGGTGTGGAGAAGAGGAGAGGGATGTCTTTCGAGGTGGAGTGTGTTCGTTGCGTGATGGGTGGTTGTCAGGCATTTTGATGATGGTAATTCCGCCTGCTTTATGGGGGCTATGTTCAATGTATCCGTATTCTTTGAGGACTTTGACGAATCGGTGGATTCCGGAAGGAGATTTGATATTCATGGCGATGCACAATTCGTTGTATGTGGGAGCGTAGCCATTGTGTCGTGTGAGGTTGTCGATATGGACGAGGACGGAATATTGTTTTTTGGTAAGGTTCATGATGTATTCGAGGGTTGAGGTTAGGGGTTACGGCCTGAGTCTGAGGTTGCGGCCTGAGGTTGGGGCTGGGGGTTGATGTTTTTCCTTTCTTTTTTCCTATTGTTCTTATTAATTGGATTTTTGCAAGGAAAAAGAGAGTTAAGGGAATAAAAAGTGAAAATGAAGTAAAGAAAAGATAATTCTTGCCAACCCAAGGGATTGATCTTAGAATTGAGATTATGGCGATACGAACACCTGACATACGGCAACCTCAGCGACCTTCCTACGACGGACGGGTGAAGGGTCTTGCGGAAAGGGGTGTGAGGGAAGATGCCCGTATGGGAGGGGGTCTTAAGAAGAAAGTTTCTCGGAGGAGGCGTCTTGATCCTTATGATGTTCTGTCTGCGGTGGCTCGTCTTGTGGAGTTGCTTGCGAATGATTTTGAGCACGGCATCCCGGATGATATTCCGAATCGAGGATATTATTTGAATATCTTGGTGTAGTTCTGAGGTGGTGATTTTTTTGGTTTTATAGAACTTGAGGGGATGGGTTTATGAGTCTTTGATATTGATTTTGAGGGCATGGAGTCCGTTTTTGAATTCGAGGGCGAGAGCGTCCATGATCAAGCGGTGGATTTGCACACGTGTTTTGTCTTTGAAAGCTGAGCTTTGCAGGGTGAGAGTGAAGTGAGTGCCACCTTCCAGAGCGTCTTTATTGTGGTTGCTATGGAGATGGGAGTCGTCCGTGACGAGGAGGTATTGGGGAGAAAACTGTTTTGTGATGATGTCTTCGATGCGTGCGGCCCTGGGGTGTTTTAGATTGGTGTGTCTAGGGTTGGGGTGTTGGGTGTTGTGAGGCATGTTGGGAGGGCGTAACGTTGAAACTTGGGCGTGGCAGAAGGCGTCTGTGGGTGAGAGAGGGCCGGGGTGAGCGTTGACGTGCTGTGGTCTTTAAGAGCAACCTGTGGTGGCCCCGCACTCGAGGCACTTGAGGCAGACTCCGTTTCGAACCATGGAGAAGTTTCCGCACTCTGGACAGCTGTCCCCAGTATAGCCTTGCATACGGATTTGGTCGAATTTTTTGACGGTGACGTCTGCTTCCATTTCGGATTGGGGGAGAGGAGGGGCATTGATGAGCTCTTCGAAGGGGCTTTGCGTATTGGGGCTCTGTGTATTGATATTTTTTGCGGGAGTCTCGCGTTGTGTATTTTTGTCTGAGGTTGAGTTGTGGATTTCTGTGGGATGTATATTTTCGTTTTCTGGTTGGACGTGAGCGAGGTCATATTTTTTGAGGTAGTTGATTCCGAGGTCTCTGAAGATGTAGTCGAGTACGCTGAGGGAGTTTTTGACGGATTCGTGTCCAGTGACGGGTCCGCTGGGTTCGAATCGGGTGAAGGTGAAGGCTTCGACGAATTCGTCGAGAGGCACGCCATATTGTAGGGCGATGGAGATGGCGATGGCGAAATTGTTCATGAGGGATCGGAAGGAAGCGCCTTCTTTGTGCATATCGACAAAGATTTCGCCAAGGGATCCGTCGTCGTAATGCCCTGTTCTGAGGTAGACGTTATGTCCGGCGATGGATGCTTTTTGAGTATATCCTTTACGCTTGTGAGGGAGGCGTCGTCGTATGAGCTCTTTAGCCATGACGGGAGCGATGGAAGCGGCGGCACTTGATGGATTATTTTCGGTGATATCGTTGATGAGTTCGAGGTCGTCATTGAAGTGAGAGAGGAGGGGTTGGCTAAGTTTGGAGGAGTCTCTATAGAGGGCGTTTGCTTTGAGTCCGAGTCTCCAAGAGAGGAGGTAGGCGCTTTTGCAGGCGTCGATGGAGGATTCGTGAGGCATATTGATGGTTTTGGAGATGGCCCCGGAGATGAAGGGCTGTACGGAAGCCATCATTTGGATATGGCTTTGGACGGACAGTGCGCGTGTTCCTGTGCTGCCGCATCGGTTTGCACAATCGAAGATGGGCAGGTGTTCTTGTCGCATGTGGGGTGCGCCTTCGAGGGTCATGGTGCCGCAGACAAAGGTATTGAAATTGTTGATTTGTCTTTTTGTGAATCCGAGGGTTTCGAGCAGGTTTGCGGAGGGATCTTTTATGTCTTCGTCGCTGAGTTTGAGTATATTTTTGCAGAAGGAGGAGCCGAGATTTCCGGAAGAGAAAGCAAACTGGACATGGAAGAGGTTTGGCAGCGAGGCTTCGATTTCGTCGAGTTTTTCCTGAGGGAATCCTTTTTCTGCGAGTGTTTTTCTATTGATTTCCGGAGCGTGCTCGAGGGAGTGGTGTCCGAGGACGTAGAGAGAGATATCTTTGATTTGATTTTCGTGGTAGCCGAGTTTTTTGAGGGCGATGGGCACGGTGGAGTTGATGAGTCTGAAAGCCCCGCCACCTGCGAGTTTTTTGTATTTGACGAGGGAGAAGTCTGGTTCGAGTCCGGTGGTGTCGCAGTCCATGACGAGTCCGATGGTTCCTGTGGGTGCGATGACGCTGACTTGTGCATTTCTGAATCCATATTTTTGACCATTTGTGAGTGCGAGGTCCCAAGCTTCTTTAGCGGCGTGGGAGAGTTGGGAATCTTGTAGGTGTCTGTGGTCGAGGGATTGTGGTTTTATGGAAAGGTTTTTGAATCCATTTGAGCTTCCGAGAGCCGCGAGTCTGTGGTTATGAATGACGTTTATCATATCATTTTTGTTTCGTTTGAAAGCTTGGAAGGGTCCGAGTTCTTTAGCCATTTCAGCACTGGTGGTGTAGGCGACTCCGGTCATGAGTGCGGCGATGGCCCCTGCGATATTTCGCCCTTCGAGGCTGTCATAGCCGATGGCTTGTGATGTGAGGAAAGCACCGAGGTTTGCGAATCCGAGTCCGAGGGTGCGGTATTGGAAGGAGCGTTCTGCGATATTTTTTGAGGGGAACTGGGCCATAAGGACTGAGATTTCGAGGGTGATGGTCCAGAGGCGCACGGCGTGAGAAAAGGTTTTGATATTGAAGGAACCGTCTTTGAGTGTAAATTTGGTGAGGTTGAGGGAAGCGAGATTGCAAGCGGTGTCGTCGAGGAACATATATTCGGAGCATGGGTTTGACGCACGGATTCTGCCGTCTTTTGGGCAAGTGTGCCATTCATTGATGGTGGTATCGAACTGGACGCCAGGGTCTGCACATTGCCAAGCGGCGGTAGAGATTTTGTCCCATAGGTCTTTAGCTTTTATGGTTTTGACGACTTTTTTTGAAGTTCTAGCGGTGAGATGCCAAGGTTTGTCATTATTGACGGCTTCGATGAAGTCGTTGGAGAGTCTGATGGTATTGTTGGCGTTTTGTCCGGTGATGGAGGTGTAGGTTTCCGAGTCCCAGTTGAATTCGAAGACGGGGATATCGACGGAAGTGAAACCCTGCTGAGCGAACTGTATGGCACGAGATATGATTTTGTTATCGACGAGTGTTATTTGGGCGTTTTGGGCGGCGATTTTGAGTTTGGGGTTTGTTTTTGGAGAGAAGCGTTCAGCAGAGGAGATGGATTTGTTATGACATGCGTCGATGATGGCGTTCATGTGGAGAGCGACGACGCGAGAGCCAGTGACAAGGGCGGCGGCTTTATTTTCTTCACGTGTTTTCCACTCGATAAATTGTTCGACATCTGGGTGGTCGCAGTCAACGATGACCATTTTTGCGGCCCGTCGCGTGGTTCCACCTGATTTTATGGCACTTGCGGCTCTGTCGCCGACGGCGAGGAAGGAGAGGAGTCCGGAAGATTTTCCGCCCCCTGAGAGGGGTTCTTCAGCGGCACGGAGGGAGGAGAAGTTGCTGCCGGTTCCCGAGCCGTATTTGAAGATTCGGGCTTCGCGAACCCAAAGGTCCATGATTCCGCCTGAATTGACGAGGTCGTCATTGACGGATTGGATGAAGCAAGCGTGGGGTTGGGGTCTTTCGTAAGCGGAAGAAGAGGGCAAAGTTTTTCCTGTATGTTCATCGACATAGAAGTGTCCCTGTTCTGGTCCTTCGATGCCGTAAGCCCAATGGAGTCCTGTATTGAACCATTGGGGAGAGTTGGGAGCACCCATTTGGAAGCAGAGCATGGTACACATTTCGTCAAAGAACACGCGTGCGGAATTTTCGTCATCGAAGTATTGAGATTTCCACCCCCAGTAGGTCCAGGTTCCGGCAAGACGCCGAAATATCTGCCGAGCATCGGTCTCTGCGACGAATCTCTGTTCTTCTGGAAGTTCTTCGAGTGCTTTGGTGTCTGCGGTTTTTCTGGCGAGCCAAGAAGGGATATTTTTTTCTTTGACGGTTTTGAGTCGTGCGGGTATTCCGGCCTTGCGGAAGTATTTTTGGGCCATGATGTCGATAGCGATCTGGCTCCAAGAAGCGGGAGCTTCGATTCCTTCCATGGAGAAGATTTTTTGGCCGTCGCCTCCGGTGATTTCGGATCGCACGGTTCTGAAAGGGATGGTTTCGAAGGGGTCTTTCCCGTTCTGGGTGAGACAGCGTTCAACTTTCATACCAAGAGGCCTTCCAATAGATAGAGTGTGACAATGAATGAAAGCCCTTATTCACGATATATTCTTTCATGAGGTTAGGGCTTTTTTGCGGATGGCGAAGAGCTCATAAAGCAGGAACCCCAAGTCCGCAATGACAGACACCGAACATGTAATATTTATTGTATCACATTGTCCTTTTCTGCACAACTTCTGCACAGAAGTGAGAGTGTTTTTGGCGTGTCATTTTTGGTCTTGATGTTCTGACGGCTTAAGAGTTTTTCACCACAAGAGGAGGGTATAATTATTTGCCCACGAGGGCAAGACCTTCCTACCAAGTTTTGGGTATATTTTAAAGGTTTCCACTACATCTAGTGGGTGAGGTTGTTTGGAAATCTGGCAGGTTCGTGAAGTGTCAAGGCATAAAAGCGGCTATAAATTTTTTTTTTGAGGTGGAGAATGTACATGAAATGATGTCTTAGGAGAAGACGATAGTGACGCGTTTATTGAGTTGTCCTTTGTTCTCGATTTTGGCGACTTTGAGTGTGGGAATATCTTTTGTGGAAGCGACGTGAGTCCCGCCGCAAGGTTGGAGGTCGACGGGTGCGTGTTCTGGACCGATTCTTACGAGTCGGAGGCTTTCGGAATTTCGGGGCGGTTGGACGCTGAGGGTTCGGACGATGTGTGGGTTGAGGTCGAGAAATTCCCAGTCTGTATAGAAGGGAGTGACGGTGAGATTTTTTTGAGCGAGGTTATTGAGTTTTTCTGAGATTTCGTCTTTGTGCGGCATGGGTTGCCCTTGAGTGTCGAAGTCGAGTCGGCTTTTTTCTGGAGAGATGCTGCCGCCTGTGACGCTGAAGGCGAGGGTTGCACAGAGGAGGTGGAGGGATGTGTGCATAGCCATGACGGCTTGTCGAAAAGTCCAGTCGATGTGTTGAGCGAGATTTTCTCCGAGGGGAGGCAGAGGGTCATCGGGGTGTAGGCATAGGAGGCAAGAGTGTGGTTCTTGTCCTTTGAGGGTTTCGATGACGCGAAAGGTGTGTCCGAGGGATGAGGAGAGATTGCCTTTGTCGCCGGGTTGTCCGCCGCCTTTGGGGAAGAAGAGGGAGACATCGAGTTGGACTGCGTGTTTTTCTGTGTCGTGGTGTACGACGGTGCTTTGGGGGAGAGATGATTCGAAAGGTTTATGGTAGAAGGCGAGGGAGGGGTGG
>CAKMZR010000072.1 GCA_929200455.1 uncultured Alphaproteobacteria bacterium
TATTTTCTTTTTATGGATTGAAGTCTGGGGAGGGGGTGTATGAGCGAGTGGGTATGTGGTCATTATTTGTTCAATCGAGTTGTGTTATACTTTCGATGGGCGTATTGATTTTTGGTTTTGTGGTGACGGACTTGTCGTTGGAGGTGGTGGCGGGACATTCACATATTTTGCAGCCTTTATTTTACAAGGTGACGGGAGTTTGGGGCAATCACGAGGGTTCGTTGCTTTTGTGGAATGTTCTTTTGTCGTTGTGGACGTGTTTTGTGATTTTTCGCGGTGGGTTGATGGGGAAGGTGAGGGGTTATGCGTGTTCTTTTTTTGGATTTTTTTCATTTTTTATGTTGCTGATGATGACGGTGACGTCGTCACCTTTTTCTCGATTGGTGCCTTCGGCGAGATTTGGCGGAGAATTGAATCCGATTTTGCAGGATCCGACGTTGGCGATTCATCCGCCGTTGTTGTATGTGGGTTATGTGGGTTTGAGTGTGGTGTGTCTTTATATGATGTCGCTTTTGGTGAGTGGCGTTTTGCGAGATAAGGAAGTTTCTCCTAGGGTGTGGAGGTTGTTTCATATTTTGACGACGACGTCGTGGTTTTTTTTGACGGGAGGCATCGCCCTTGGGAGTGCGTGGGCGTATCATGAGTTGGGCTGGGGAGGTTTTTGGTTTTGGGACCCTGTAGAGAATACGTCTTTGATGCCGTGGTTGATAGCGACGGCGATTATTCACGCGGGGAATGTGGCCCGAAGGACGCGTCAGCATCAATTTTGGATAGCGGTTCTGACTTTGTTTGCGTTTTTGTTGAGTCTTTTGGGTACATTTTTGGTGCGTTCCGGTTTGTTGATATCGCCTCATAGTTTTGCGTCGGATCCGTCGAGAGGAGTGGCATTGTTGTTGTTGTTGTGCTTGGTGGCGTTTTGGGGAATGTGGATATTGGTACGCTACGGAGGAGGTTTTGGGGTGGTATTGCCGTCTCGCTTTTGGAGTCGGGAGAACATGATGTTTACAGGTTCGCTGGTATTGTCGTCGATTTGCGGAGGCATTGCAGTGGGTACGCTGTCGCCAATCGTGGTGGAGGTTTTGAGCGGCGAGGTGCTTACGATAGGACATCCTTATTACAATACTCTTTTTGTGCCGATGGGATTTTTGTTGTTGTTTTTGTGTGGAGCAGCACCTTTGATGAATTGGCGTAAGAATTATCTGAGGGATATGACGCGTAGGATGAGTTTGGCTGGATTTGGAGGGATATTTTTTGTGGTGTTGGGTCTATTTTTGTGGGGATTTGAGAAGATTGTGGTGATATGTGCGTATGGATTTGCGGTGTGGTTATTTTTGACACTTTTTGAGGCGGTACGCCGTCAGAAGGGTTCTGTATCGGTGGGCATGGTGTGTGCACATTTTGGATTGGGATTGATGACTGTGGCGATAGCGTCGATGACGGGCTTTGACGAGGTGAAATCGGTAAGGCTTGGCGTGGGTGAAGAGACGTTATTTGGGGGAGACAGATTGTATTTGGAGTCTGTGAGGCAGAAGGATGATTTGAATTACACGGAGACGAAGGCGAGTATTTTGGTGGTGAGGGAGGGTGGAGAGAGTTTTATGCTGTACCCTTCGAGGAGATTGTACCGGGTGTCGGGAGTGGAGACGGTGGAACCTTATGTGAGGACGAGTTTGTGGAGGGATGATCATGCGATTTTGGGAGATTTTGTGGAGGAGGGTCTTTGGGTTTTTAGATTTTACAGGAAGCCTATGGTACTATGGTTATGGTTGGGTTCATTTTTTATGGTTTTGGGAGGTTTCTGGAGTACGGTGGTGAGATTGAGGATGAGGTGATGATGAGCGAGAGAGGTGTGAGGTGGTTATTGGGTGTGGTGATAGTTTTGCTGGTAATTTTTTTTGTGATTTTAGGTTTTTCGTTGTGGGGAAGGGACGAGGGCAGACTGAGGGAGAGTGAGTGGTTGGGCAAGTTGGGACCAAGTTTTGAGGTGGAAAATCTCTATGAGGGAAAGGATTTGGTGCGTTTTGGAGGGGGAGAAGATTTGGTGTTATTGAATTTTTTTGCGTCGTGGTGTGTTCCGTGTCGAGCAGAGCATGAATTGCTGGGAGAGATTGATATTTCTGTGACGGGGATAGCGTGGAAGGATAAGAGGCTTGATGCGCAGAAGTTTTTGGAGGAGACGGGCAATCCGTATGATTTTGTGGGTTTTGACGAGGAGGGAAGGGTTTCGGTTTTGTGGGGTATTTTGGGGATTCCGGAGAGTTATATTGTGGATAGGGAAGGTATAGTGCGTTACCACAAGGTAGGTCCGATTACGCCTACGTTGTTGGAAGAAGAGATTGAGCCGTTGATAGAGAGGTTGAAGGCGGAGGGTTGACGATGAGACTTTTGTTGTTGTTATTTTTGAGTTTGATGTTGATGGGATTTGAGGACAAGCCGTTATCGGATGATGAGTTGGAGCAGCGAGCGATGGAATTGTTTGAGCGTTTGGGATGTCCTGTGTGCGAGGGACAATCTTTGGGAGGTTCATCGTCAGACCTTGCGACTTCGATACGGAATGTGGTTCGAGAGAAGTTGTCGGAGGGTATGAGCGAGGAAGAGGCGGTGCGTTACTTGGAGTTGCGTTACGGTGAGCGGATAAGACTGTCTCCAAAGTTTGAGGGGGGGAAGGTGGTCGTGTGGATTTTGCCTGTTTTGATATTTTTTGCGTTGTGTATTTTTATTGTGTTTCGAGCGAGGAGTTTTCGTGGAGATTGAGTTGTTTTTTTGAGTCTTGAATGAGGGGTTCGAGGATATCGGAGAGCGATTTATTTTTGGGATTTGGTTGTTTAGAGATAAGTTTTTGGGCTTTGAGGAGTAGGGGCAGGGCTTTTTTGTATTGTTTTTGTTTATGGAGATGGATTCCGCTGAACCATACGGCTTCGAGTTGTGAGGGTTCGGACTTGAGGACGTCTGAGAGTATGGAGAAGATGATGGGATTTTCTGGATCGTGATTCCGTATAATTCTGGAAGCGAGGATTTTGTCTGTGTTGGAGGGATTGTATTGGAGAGCGGAGATCGTGAGGCTTAAGGCACGTTTTGGATTTTCCGAGGTGAGAGCTTGATTGAGTAGGGATGTTGCGGGTTGAGTGGAAGCGGGAGCTTGGAGTGCGAGAGAGGGAGAGCCTGTGGCGAGGTAGAGGGAGAGGGAGGCGATGGATGTGGCGAGTACGAGGGATATGGTTTTTGATTTGGAAAGGGAGAGGAGGGGTCGAGCAACGATGAGGCTGTAGGCGAGGGGTATGAGGACGAGGGGGAGAGAGAGGACGAGGATGAGGACGGTTGTCATGGATTGGGTGTTAGACGATGACGGAGATGATGGAGTTGATGATGGGTTCGTGTACGAAAGTGATGGCGATTCCAAGGACGGCTGCGGCAGCGACGGTGGAAGTATTTGAGACTGAGAATCTGGAAGATTGAGCACATGTGTTTATGATGAGAGCTCCCCCTGAGACGATGATGATCTGGCAGAGAGCGAGTCCGAGTATGTATGCGACGAAGGGCACGGTTTGGGCACCGATGATGCCTTCACTGAAGGCGAATCCGTGGAAGATTCCGAAGATAATGGCGATGGAGGGGAGGATGGTTTTGTATTTGATGATTATGAGTATGCTTGCGACGAAGAGAGAGGCGATGATGAAGGTTTCTGCGAAGGGGATTGAGATTCCGGCGAGAGGGAGGAGGGTCCCTATGAGTGATGAGGAGAGGAAGAGGAGTGGGAAGGAGACGAAGGATCGTGAGATAGCGGCTATGAAGGCGACGAGAGAGAGGAAAGCGAAGTGGTCGAGGGCGATGAGGGGGTGAGCGATTCCGGCGAAGAATCCGGTAGAGAAATTGTGGGGCAGGCCGAAGTCCATGACGTGATGTGCGAAAGCGGCGGAAGGTGCTAGGAGCAGGATGGTTGCGGCGAAGGCGAGAGAGATTTTGGAGAGATTTTTGCGGAGGGCGAACAGGGTTACGGCAAGTAAGAGGATGAGGAGTGCAGCGATGAGGAAGTTTTCGGGGTGTGAGTGAAGGGTATTCTGAGTATGGGCAAGAGCGAAGGAAGAGGGGAAAGAGGAGGTGAGCATCAAGAGGAAGAGATTTTTTTTCATGGCGGGGGATCTTTCTTTTGAGGAGTTGTAGATGACTCTAGCCCATACCATAAGAATCATGGAGCGACAAGCTAATTTTGTGTATTGATTTTTTGTGATAAAGAATGGAATTTTTGGGCATGTGTGTGCTACAAAGCGAGAGAGAGGATAGGAGATGAGAGGCATGTTATTGAGGGGTATTTTTTGGAGATTTTTGTGGGTATTTTTTGTGTGTGTACTTTTGTTGTTGTGGTTATGGTCTGAGACGGTAGGTTTTTGAGATGTCGGAAGTGGTGTTGAGGTTTTCAGATGTGACGTGGGGGTATGGATTGGAGCATGTGATAAGGGGAATAAGCGGGGAATTGAGGTCTGGAAGTTTACTGGGTTTGATGGGGCCGAACGGTGGGGGCAAGACGACATTTTTGCGGGGGGTGAAGGGGGAGATTTTGCTGCAGGGGGGGACGCTATGGAGCGGTTATGGAAAGGACGATGTGGGTTATCTTCCTCAGAAGCCTGAGATCAGGAGAGATTTTCCTGTGAAGGTGAGGGAAGTGGTGGAGGGTGGTGCTTTGAGGCATCTTGGCTGGTGGCGTGAAGGGGGATTGGAGGTGGAGAAGAGGGTGGAAGAGTCATTGATTGTGATGGGACTGGAGGGTTTGGGAGGAGCGGACTTGGTGTCTTTGTCCGAGGGTCAGTTGCGTCGTGTGTTGATGGCACGCATGTGGGTTGGAGATTATGGATTGAATCTTCTTGATGAGCCGTTTGAGTATTTGGATGAGGAGGGTGGAGAGGCGTTGGCGTGTCAGTTGCGTAAGATGAGGAGCGAGGGTAAGACGGTGATTTTGTCGCTTCATAGCGGTCGGGTGGCAGAAGAATTGCTGGATGAGGTTGTGATGTTATCGAGGAGTGGATGTTCATGGGGTTGTCCTGAAGAGATTTTGGGTGAGTGGAGGGGTAGGGTTTGAGGAGGAGATGTTAGAATATTTGTGGGATCCTTTTGTGGATTATGGATTTATGCGTCGTGCGTTGTTGGGTTGTGTGTCTTTGTCGTTAGGGATGGCCCCTGTTGGATTGTTTTTGGTTTTGCGGAAGATGGGACTGGCGGTGGACGCGGTTTCGCATACAATTTTTCCTGGCGTTGCGATAGCGTATCGCCTGTATGGATTCTCGACATTGATGATGGGGATAGGAGGTTTTGTGACGGGTATTCTGGTGGTATTTTTGACGACGTGTGCGGTAAGGATATCGGTCTTGAGGGAAGAGAGCAGCCTGGCGGCATGGCATGTGATAGCCCTTGCGAGTGGGATAGTGATAGTCGCGGGAGGAGAGAACAGTCTTGATCTTTTGAATTTTCTGGTGGGGAATGTGCTTGCCCTTGATGATATGACGCTGACGGTGATGGTATTGGGGAGTTGTGTATCGTTATTGATGGTTTCGTGTATGTATCGGGTATTGTTATTGGATTCTATGGATCCTGGGTATTTGACGTTATTGGGTTTTTCTGTTGTATTGGTGAGGGGATTGTTTTTGAGTATAGTGGTTTTGAATTTGGTGAGTGGATTTTTGGCGTTGGGTCCTTTGATGGTGGGAGGATTAATGATTCTTCCTGCGGTGTGTTCACGACTATTGTTTTCGGGGTTTAGAGGTCAGTTGGTGGGTTCAGTATTGGTGTCGTTGTTGTCTGGATATTTGGGATTGTTGATGTCTTTTTATTGGGATGTTCCGAGCAGTGCGATGGTGATTTTGGTTGCGGGTTTTTTGTATATTTCGGTTCTTGGAGTGATGGTTTTCCGCCGTTACGTATTGTTTGTGTAGAAGGAAGGTAATGTGAGATGAGGTTTGTAGTGGTTATGCTTTTTGCGATGACGAGTTGGAGTGTTGCGTTTGACGCGTTGGGTTCTGTGAGGGTTGTGGTGAGTTTTAGTGTATTGGAGAGTTTGGTGAAGGAGGTGGGAGGCGAGAGGGTGGAAGTGGAAAGTTTGATTCCGAGAGGGAGTGATCCTCATGCCTACGGATTGAGTCCGCAGGATATGGTGAAACTGGGGGACGCGGACGTGATTATTTTTAATGGTTTGGGTTTTGAGGGGGGCTTGGAACGTGCATTGGATGCACTGGATTTTCGGGGTGCGTGGGTGGAAGCGGGCAGGGGAATAGATGTGGAGATGTTGGGGGATCATGATGATCACGGAGACCACGGAGAGGGAGGGGTAGATCCGCATGGATTTCATGATCCGGAAGCGGTGAAGGTGTACGGTCGTGCGATAAAGGATGTATTGGTGGAGGTGGATGAGGAAGGTTCTTCGTATTATGAGGAGAGGTATCAAGATTTTGTGCGGAGGGTGGAAGCACTGGATCGCGAGTTGAAGGAAAAGTTTGATGGGTATGAGATGGGTGAGGGAGAGGTGATTTTGGTGGGTCACGGAGGATTGGGTTATTTTGGTCGTGCGTATGGATTTCATTTTGAGGGAGTGGAGGGTCTCTCTGGTGTTTCGACGCTATCGGGTCATAGGCTACGAGAGATAAACGAGAAGATTGGAGAAGATGAGGTTCGTGGTATTGTGTATGAGTATGGCAGGAACGACAGGCTTTTGAGGTTATTGTCGGAAGAGATGGGTGTGTTGATAGGGGGACCGTTTTATGTGGAGACACTGGGAGAAGGAGGGGGTACAGTGACGGATTGGTTTTCGATGATGAGACATAACGCGGAGGTTGTCCTTGGTGTGTTGATGTAGGTTATCCGAGTACGGCACCATTTTGGACATGACTTTGGGGTGTGACGAGGACGACATGATTATTTTCGTTATAGAATCCGCATACGAGGACTTCTGAAGTGAATCCTGCGATTTTTCGAGGTGGGAAGTTGATGATGGCCATAATTTGGAGGTTGATGAGGTCTTGGGGAGTGTAGAGGTCTGAGATGCGAGCACTTGAGTGTTTGACGCCGATAGTTTCTCCGAAATCGATGGTGAGTGCGTATGCGGGAATTTTTGCTTTTGGCAATGGTTTTGCGTCGATGATGGTTCCTGCTCTGATATCGAGGGCGAGGAAGTTGTCGAAGGATGTGGTATCTTTTTGAGTATTCATGAGGGGTAGGCCTATGCTAGTGTGTGGGAGGTGTTGATTATTTATGATGGAAGATTCGGGAGGGAGGAGGCAAGTGAAAAGGATGGAGAGTGGAGAGAAGGTGCGTTGGTATTCGGACAACTGTGTGGAGGTATCGCCGGAAGTGATGGGAGCGTTGGGTCGTGTTGATGTGGGATGTTCGAATCCGTATGGACATGATGATTGGACGAAGGCGTTGTCGGACGTGTACGGAGAAGTGTTTGAGTGTGATGTGGAGGTGGTTCCTGTTCCGACGAGCAGTGCGGGTAACGGGTTGGGACTTTCGATGTGTGTATCGCCGTATGGGAGTATAGTGGGCGAGTACAGTTCTCATATTTTTAACGATGAGGCGGGAGCCCCTGAGTTTTATGGAGGCGGATGTCGTCTTTTGCCGATAGTGGGTTGTAATGGTAAGTTGAGTTATCGTGATGTGGAGGGTTCGTGTATTGATCATTGGCTTTCTGACTATAATCATACAAAGCCTCAGGTGTTGTCGTTGGGTCAGTTGACGGATTGTGGCACGAGCTATAGTGCGGAAGAGATTGCGGCGTTATCGAC
>CAKMZR010000073.1 GCA_929200455.1 uncultured Alphaproteobacteria bacterium
CTTTCTCAATTTTTCACTCAGCTTCGCCAAATCTCCCCTATCAAAAAGCTTGACTCTCCTCTCTTGTGCCAAGCTCTTCGTAGCTTCGTTATAGGTCTTGTAATTCGTCACCACAAAATAATCCGCAGAATCTTCACGCTTTTCGTACACATTTTCAAGATCGCATACGGGATTCGCATCACAAGCATAATCCATTCTGCTACCTGTGTGCTTCACTTGCACAAACCCTTCCCTACCGCTTTGACTTTTCACATGTATATCCACATCGCCATCATCCGATCTTGGTGGGACACCCACCTCCTCATAGCCTGCTTCTCTAAACTTTGTCGCTACCCACTTTTCAAACTCCAATGCCCCCATCCTATCTACATCACCCAGTCCACCGTCATCAAAAGATGACCCTCCAAATTCCACTTCACTTTCTCCCCCGAAAATATTGTTATAAAGAGCCTCTGCATCTCCACGCTCAGAATCTGCTCCCCCCACAGGCATCAGAAGCTCACCGCTCAAAGCCCTTTTTTTCTCTATCAAACTATCCAGACGACTATCAAAACTGCTCCCCTCAGGCATGTCGGGATGATAGGCAATAGGTATATGTACATAGACATCTTTCTCCTGACCCAAACGGTACGCCCGATCTGTAGCCTGATCCTCTACCGCAGGATTCCACCAACGCGACAAGTGAATCACATGGTTTGCCGCCGTCAAGGTAAGACCAACACCCGCCGCCCTCGGCGATAAAATAATCACACCAAAACTCCCGTTATCCCCACTCTGAAAATCATCCACCGCCTTCTGACGGTTTCTTACATGCATATCACCATTAATAATATACGGTGCTTTTATCTCAAACCTTCGTGCAATCTCTTTCTTCAATACAGGCTGTAGTTTCTTCGAATCCAAAAAAACAATCGCTTTTTCTCCCTTATCCCTAATTCTCTGCAAAATAGACAGTGTGCTTTTCGTGCGCGCAGAAAGATCAAAATATTCAGGATCGTCACCATAAATTCCTTCTCTACTCGGGTGACCCTGCTCCGGATCAAATGGATGAAGCGACACCGACCTCAATTTTTGCAAAGCTTCTAACATACGACCCCTGTCACTCGAATTCTCATAGGCTCTTATCACATCTTGATAAGCCTTTGCCTGTTGATTGGGCATCGCCTCTTTGCAAATATCTATATGCTTTTTCGGAATCGAACCATACAACTCCTTGCTCTTAAGCCTTCTCTTCATAAAGGGTGGGGTCCCATTTTCTGATGCTTCCACCTTTCTTTTTAACTCCTCAAGACCCTCTCGTGTCACACTCTTTTCATAACGTTGACTAAAATTCTTCAATGAACCCAAAAAACCAGGTCGGAGTATATCGCTTATCGTATGAATATCCGCCAAACGGTTTTCTACAGGCGTACCCGTAAGACCTACATAAAAATCACTATTCAAGGCCTTCGCCGCCTTGGTGACAACCGCTGCCGGGTTCTTCACCTTCTGCATTTCATCAAAAACAACACAACCAAACCCAACCTGACCCAAACTATGCTCATAGTCTCGCATCGTCTCATACGATACCACTATCCAAGCTTTCTTTCTTAACTCTCCCACATTCAATGTCGCCCTGCCATGCTCAAGATCATTGCCCCGATTTTTTCCTCTAAAGTGACGCAGTTCTCCTCCCGAAGACGCATAAAGTTTTCCAAGCTCGCCAAGAGACTCGCAAAGATGCGTAACATTCTCTTCTTCCCAAACCTTCAAAAGACCCGTGGGGGCCACAATAAGAAAAGGTTTTCCTCCGCAAAAAAACTGAAGCCATTTCAAAAAAACCAATACCTGAAATGTCTTGCCAAGACCCATATCATCCGCCAACAAAACTCCAGATACTCCACTCTTATAGCTTTCTTGAAGCCACTCTATGCCCTCCCTCTGATACGGTTTCGGCATGTTCTTTGTCCGAGGCAATTCAAAACTACCAACCTTCCTAGAAATAAGAGAAGATTCTTTATACTCCACATCCTCAAAATTTTCACGCACGATAAGCACAATACGCTGAGTGTTTCCCTCTCCCTTTTCCTTCGCGTCTTTTTCTTTTTTTAAGTGACCAAAAGACTTAACCTCCTTCGGCAAATGCGACAAAGCCTCTAAAGCCTTTTTTACAGGCACGTACATGTCCTTAAAAAAAAGATTCTCTTTTCCCTCTTTTTCCGCTTCTTTCAAGGCATCGTAAAAAGGCTCCAGCTTTTCGCGTTCAATTTGAAGATATTTATCGCCAACCTTAATCCCAAATGTATCAGAATCAGGAATCCAGGTTTCTCCGCTTTTTTGTACCCACGGCAATACAGGAGCTTCCCACACACCCACATCCACAACCCTGTTCGAATAACCCGCATACTCCTCAAAAAATAAAGCATCCGCTATCAACTCCGCCTTTTCTTCATCTCCATGTTGTCGCTCCAATTCAGAACGCAAAAAAGACTTCGGGTTTTTGATAAATGCCTTCTTCTCTTCCTTCGTTCCGTTACAAGCCTTCTCATGTACAACCGTCAAAGCATCCTTCAGATCACCATCGCAAAATACATACTTATCTCCCTCAAGAATATAAGTCTTCCTCCCTCCCTTGTTACGAAATATATTCTCCGCAAATTGCTTCTGATAAAAGGGCGGCAAAAGCTCACTGAGACCATACGTCTCTGCATATTCGCTTTCTATAGCGTCATCTGTGTCCACTTTTCTAGACGACTCAAACAAAACGGGAGAAATATCCACATCCTCTTGCCTTATCTCTACATCAAGCGAAAACGACGAAGCATGATAAATATATATGTTCTTTAGTCTCCCGTCCTCATGGATGCTTTCATCACGGGGCACTATCTTATTGAGATCCGCAATCGCTCGGAAATTCTCATCTCTATCTTGCGTGCCATCTAACTTTTCTTCGATCTTTGCAATCTCGTACATAGGCATAGAAAGACGGTAGTATGCCTTTTTATTGTCTTTGCCTCCAAAAAGAAAACCACCCTTACGCTTAGCACCTATCCTCTCACCACCACTCCTTTCGTATGCAATGCTAAGACGAAAACTATCACCTGTAACAAGACCACTACCACTCACCGAAACCTGAGGCACAAGAGGTGGGAAGCCTAACGCCGCAAGACTGCTTTCCGATAGTGTTAACACCTCTTCGTGGGATAATGTCACCTCGTGACCTTCACGGCTTCCCTCTCTAGCCCTCTCCAATTCCTGAAGACGGCTCACAACACCAGGCGGAACACGATTACCACCCTCAAGAACAATATCCAAAGCCACCCAATCCTCGTCCAAACAGGGAGATTTCTTTTTCATAAAACTTGAGGGCTTGTAAAGACCAAAAACAACTTTTTCTTCTTCAAACCTGCACGTAAGGTTATATATCATAGGAGACTTCCTTCCTTTTATTTCTCAATCCTGTAATCGCTTTCTCTTATCCTTATGCTTGTCTTCTCATAAATATACCTTCCAAAAAGAGGCTGCCATGCATAAGGATTATTCTCCGTCGCACGATGAGAAAAATGACCTTCTTCACCTTGTTTTATATTTCTCAAATCTTCGGCATGGTATGTTGCTTTGTAAAGCTCAGGCGGCCTCTGCACAGGAGAACTATAAATTCGGCACGCACCATCATGACTCCAGTCTGTAATAATAAGATTTTTAAGACTCATAATCAAAACAGCGTGATTTCTCTGAGGACTTCCTCCTTCAAACGTTGCATAGTTGAGATCTTTTCCAAATGACCTTGCCACGACCTCGCAATCACGACCAAAAACAACCCAAACCTCCATATCATATTCAAGATAATGCTCCCAGAATTTTTTTCTGTACTTCCAATGCCTCTCTTTTGCCACCTTATCCACCACACTAAAGAAAACCTCCAGCGAACGCCTAGAAAGCCATCGCAACATGACATCTTTATCTCTAGGCTCTACAGTTGCCCAGCGTGCACGATCAAGTCGCGGATCTCCATAATGTTTCAACATAAAATTTATAATCTCATCTTTGAATTCAGACTCCAGAGCATACACCTCAAAAGGTCGCAAAAGTGCTGACGCCAGAGCACCTCGACAAGAACTGTAACGCAAATCTCCTTCCTCATTCACCGCCCACTCCATAATTTCCACAACAAGAACTTCATCCCCTGGCGATGAGTCCGCCGCCTTCTCACAAACCTCCCTAAACACTTCCCCAAAAAAAGAAGTCAGATTCTTCTTGTGCCAGTCTCGAAAAACATCAGGCATAAAATCAGAAAAAGAAATATCACTCCTCATATAGTTTTCCGCAAAATTAACATGAGCCTCTCTTGGATCAAAAAGCGAAAAACTCTCATGCTTTTCTTGCCACTCTTTTGCCCACTCTTGCTCCTTAATCAACTTCAAAATCACCCCGCTAAGTTCCCTCAAACCAGACCCCACATCCGAGTAATAATGAAAATAGGCTCCTATAAGATTTTTGATTTCTCGCCTTTTTCCTCTGCAATGCCTTCCAAGACGAGAAAATATACCTTCCACATCCGCTATATACGGCTCTTCACCCCACAAACAATAAGGCAAGTAACGCCATTCCCTTTTTGTCAATTCGTGAAAACGGTTTGAAAATACCTTCTCTCTTATCACTTTTCGTCTATCCTCAGGGACTTCAAAGTCTACCTCCAAATTCTCAGCTCCCAAAGCCTTCACAAACCTTGCCGTGGCTTCAGGCGGAGAAAATCTCGGCACCCTCGCTATATCAATCCGTGCACAACTATCAAGATATGCTCTCAACCCTCCATGCATTCTTACTTCTCCTCATAACGCTTTTCTATAGATTTAATTGGTGCTGCTGTATGGGGATTGGACATAATAAAACGAAGATCTATCCTCCTGTTTTCTCCCGACTCCGTATCTTCCGTATTCGTAGGACGAGAATCTGCATAACCACTCACGCTCAAAATTTTCTGTTCCAAAGAATTCCTCATCCTCCCTAGAGACGGCTGCGAAACCACAAGCTCTCGGAAAGCATTAATGGCCCGCTCCGAAGACAAATTCCAGTTCTTGTCTATGTCCTCACCA
Organism: uncultured Alphaproteobacteria bacterium; assembly: GCA_929200455.1. Lineage (GTDB taxonomy): Bacteria > Pseudomonadota > Alphaproteobacteria > CAKMZR01 > CAKMZR01 > CAKMZR01. Next base: position 5,076 of record CAKMZR010000073.1, read on the forward strand.
AATTTGGTACTGTCAGTATGACCTTCAATCAGCACATTATCAATATAGTGCCGCTTCCTCTTACAATTAAGGCGTATGGGAGGTATCACATTATAAAGAGGATGCACATAACACGGCAATATACTCCCCAAAACATCTCCAAGTGTCTTGATTTTTTCTACGCCACTTGGATTAAGAATAGAACTTCCTCGAGAAAACAATATCTGCTCAGGAAGACGTAAAATTCCCTGCTTTTCATCAATCTTCACATCCACACCCCTTTCACGAAGAACCGCTTTAATCTGAACCAATATCTCTGTACGTGTCTTTAAAGACTGAGTCAAATTATCCGTACTCTCGCGCAAATTAAGCGCAAACGCCATCAACATAATAATAAAAACAAACAAAACACCCACCATCATATCCGTCATCGATACAAAGTGACTCTCTTCCTGTTCAGGCTCGTAAGCTTGTCTTTGAGTCATACGCTATCCCTCCCTCTCTTGACCTCACGCGTAAGTTCTTCAAGTATGCTTTTGAGGCCTTGTACGGCTTTGCGTTCTTCCTCAATTTCATCCGTAAGCCCTTCAAGAGCCTCTCCCAGTTCCCCTGTGCCTGCTTTCAAACTCTCACCAGCTTTCGCAAAATGCTGATCAAGTTCCTTCACAAAATTTCTCATTTGATCCTGACTTGTTTGAATATGATCTTCGTACTGCTCAAAAATATCCTTAAGGTTTTCATCTACACCCTCAAAGCGGGCACGGTACTCTTCCCACGATATGCTTGTTTTTTCCAAGGATTCCTTCATCGTATTCGCTGAATCCCGTAGGTGGCTTTGTACCTCGTCAAAACCAGAAGACGCACTCTGAAGTGCCTCTGAGGCCCTCCCAAACTCATCCGCCGTCAACGCAATAGGCTCACTCGCCTCACGAAGAGAATTCGCCGCAGATTCCACATGAGGAAGCGTCTCTTGCACACCGCGAATTTTACGATCAAGCATATCAGAATGTATACGGAGCTTCTCATCAAGCGTTCTCACTCCCCTTTCAAAACGATCCAATGACTCCGCCATGCCTCTTGTCACCTCTCCCAATTCTTCACCTAGCGACGAAGCCGCATCCGTCAATTCACGACGCAAAGTTTCTCCCGCTTGTGCCATGTTTTCAGACACCTTACTCGAACCCTCATCAATACGCTTATGCAAAACCTCTCCCGCCTCGCCCACCTTCTCCAACATTTGCTCGCCATTCTGATTCATTGCTTGCGTCATAGACATGACCGCTTCTCTTATATCTTTTGTCACTTGATCCATCTCTCCCGACATGCGGTTGGCTCCCCCCTCAAGGCTTTGTGAAAGATTTTCAATCGTCGTACCTAAAGAACTCCGCACCTCCCCCAAAGAACGCACAATCGCCTCCATATGTTCGCCTGTGCCCGCACTAATCTTATCACCAAGATCTCGCATCAAGCTTTCTACCGCCTCAGAACCCCGATTCTCCGCCTTTGCCAAATGCTCTCTCACCGCATCATTAAGCGGAGAAAGAGCTTCCGCAAACGACGCCTTCAACACATTGTTAAGACGATTTTCCAACTCCTCTCCCAAATTAACCGCAAAATTGTCTGTAAATGTTTCCAGTGCTCTTGTTTGTCGCTCAAGCTCCACAAGCTGCCTTTTCTCTATCGGTTCAGAAAACGAATAAAGCGTACAACGCTCTATATGCTCACACATAGTGCGAATTTGTACTCTCAACACCCATCCCGTCGCACGAATAACCAAACCCAGCACAATCGAAACCGCAAGACCCGCAATCGAGGTTAAAAACTTTACACTTGCTGCATTCAATACCCTTTGCAAAGAACTTTGCGCCTCGGATACGTCACTTGAGGCCACCCCCGAAGCCGCTTCACCGATCGCTGCCGCCAATCCGACAAAAGTCAAAAGAAGTCCCACGCCCACAAAAACATTCGGCCATGAAGAAAACTGTCTTGGCGACCACTCCAAATCTCCATAATGAAAATAATCAAACGGCCGCTTGGTATTCCTAATCTCCTTCTCACCCTCCACAATAAGAGTTTCCTTGAACTCCTTCCACTGATGACCAAAACTCTTCGCACACCGCTTCTCTTCAAATAACTCCTTGACCAAATCAAACTTTTCAGCAAACTCTTTTCTTGACTTATAAGACTTAAGATGACTGTTAATCAGCCATATCTTCCACGCGTGCCACACCCACAAACACAACACAAACATTATGAAAACAACACCCGCAATCACTATATATTCCACAAGAGTGTAAGCCGTTACCTCCGCCTCATCACCCGTAAAGCGGAGAAAAACGTACTGGAACGCACTCCTTATATGATCACCTACTACATCCATGCGACAAACTCCTCCTAACCTCTACCTTTTTACAGCAAAAAGTGAGCGTACAGCGTTTACTCAAAATTTTCAACTCTTAGCCTAATATCGAACTGCACACATCACAAGCTACGCTTGTGCGAGGCAGAATTAAATACGTGCAGTCGCAAGTCTCATGGTCAGTATAGGCGAGAAAAAATACAGTTCTTAAAAATGCCAATGGCTTTGTCGACACATTTTCTATTCCTATCAAAACGACATCGTCGCATAAAAGGACATTGAATTCCCACTTGGCCTTAGCGTGAATTCCGAGTTCTTTTCTCCATAGCGGCGTGACAC
>CAKMZR010000074.1 GCA_929200455.1 uncultured Alphaproteobacteria bacterium
CGTCTCATCATTCGCCTACCAAAATCCTCATCTCTTCTCACTCATACCCATGCCCGTACCCCAACTCTTCTCCCCCAAAGAATACAACACCCTCTCCTTCACCGTCGACTACCCCCAAGACCTAAAAAAACTCTCCCATATCGCCTCCTCAATCCCTCAACCCCTCCTCGCCCCTTGGCACGAATTCGTCAACGCTTCCCTCAAACTTCACGCAAAAAACTAGCCTCAGTGCTTGTCTTTGATACGCTCCCCTTGTACATTCTTCTTGTCATTCCCCCACAATCAGAAAGTCTTTGTTTCTCATGTCAAACCCCTACAGAACCCACAACTGCGGCGAAATCCGAGAAGAACACGTCAACCTCTCCGTCCGACTCTCAGGATGGCTGCACAGAAAACGTGACCACGGCGGACTCCTCTTTATCGACCTCCGCGACGGACACGGAATCATACAACTCGTCATCACCACATCCTCCCCACTCTTCCCCTCCCTCAATAACCTCTCCCTCGAAAGCGTCATCAGTGTCGAAGGAACCGTCGTCGCACGCACACAAGAAACCGTCAACCCGGAAATTCCCACAGGACATATCGAAATCCAAATCTCTTCCCTCGATATCCTCTCCGTCGCAGATACCCTCCCCATGCCCGTCAATCAAGATGCCGGCTACCCAGAAGACATCAGACTCCGTTACCGATTCCTCGACCTCAGACGTCCCCAAATGCAAGAACGTATCCGACTCCGTTCTCGCGTCATCTCAAGCCTACGCAATCGCATGACCAATGCCGGATTCCTCGAATACCAAACACCCATACTCACCGCATCTTCCCCAGAAGGTGCCCGAGACTTCCTCGTACCCAGCAGACTCCACCCCGGCACCTTCTACGCCCTACCCCAAGCCCCACAACAGTTCAAACAACTCCTCATGATCGCCGGATTCGACCGATACTTCCAAATCGCTCCCTGCTTCCGCGATGAAGATGCTCGTGCCGACCGATCTCCCGGCGAATTCTATCAACTCGACCTCGAAATGGCCTTCGTCACCCAAGAAGACGTCTTCAATACACTCGAACCCATCCTCTCTGGACTCTTCCAAGAATTCTCACCCAACAAAAATATCACCTCACCACCCTTCCCCAAAATACCCTATCGCGACGCCATGCTCCTATACGGTTCCGATAAACCTGACCTACGAAATCCCCTCATCATCAAAGATGTCACGCCCGTCTTCAAAGACAGCTCCTTCAAAGTCTTCGCCTCCCTCATCGAAAAAGGTGCCGTCGTGCGTGCCGTTGCCGTACCACATGGTGCACAAAATCCACGATCTTTCTTCGACAAAATGAACTCTTGGGCCCAAGGACTCGGACAGCCAGGACTCGGATACCTCTACTGGCGAGACGAAAATACCGTAGGGCCCATCGCAAAAAATCTCAACCCAGAACAAATCCAACTCCTCAAAGAACACGCCCAAATCTCTCACAATGATGACGCCGTCTTCTTCATCTGCGATACACCGCAAAACATCTCCACCTTCGCAGGACAAGTCAGACAAAAACTCGCAGAAGAACTCAATCTCATCAATACAGACTCATTCCAGTTCTGCTGGATCGTCGATTACCCCATGTTCGAACGGGACGAAACCTCAGGGAAAATAGACTTCAGCCATAACCCCTTCTCCATGCCCCAAGGCGGACTCGATGCTCTCAATTCAAAAAATCCTACAGACATCCTCGCTTTCCAGTACGATATCGTATGCAACGGTGTCGAACTCTCATCCGGGGCCATCCGTAATCACCTCCCAGAAATTATGTACAAAGCCTTCTCCATCGCAGGCTACTCGCAAAATGATGTCGACGCCCAGTTTGGCGGCATGATCAATGCCCTCAAATACGGTGCTCCTCCTCATGGCGGTTCCGCTCCAGGAATCGACAGAATCGTCATGCTCCTTGCAGAAGAACAAAATATTCGTGAAGTCACCGCATTCCCCATGAACCAAAACGCTCAAGACCTACTCATGGGGGCTCCCGCCGCCGTAAGTCCCGAACAACTCAAAGAACTCTTCCTCTCACACCTCAACATACCCCAAAAAGACACATCATGAACACTACACCTTCCCTCGACTTCCTAGAAGCCCCTCCCCTCGGCGGACAAGAACCAAAAATACTCCTCGTCCTCCTCCATGGACTCGGTGCTGACAAGCACGACCTCATGACCCTTGCCGAACCTCTCCAAATGTTCATAAAACCCGCCACACGCGTCGTCTCTCCCGACGCACCCTTTCCCTGTAGCCTCGCTCCCGTCGGGAAACAATGGTTCAGTATGGAAGACCCCAAACCAGAAGAACTCGTCAATGGCGTCAGAGATGCCGCTCCCTACCTCCGACAATTCCTCGTCGAACAAGCCGCTTTCTCAAACCTTTCCATCAGAAATACCATCATCCTCGGCTTCAGCCAAGGCGGCATCATGGCCCTGCACGTCGCCCTAAGGTTGGAAAGCAACGCCCTTGGCATCATCTGCCTCTCCGGCGGACTCATCGAAGATGAACGAATCACAGGCGAACTCAGTGCACAACCTCAAATCCTCATGTGCCACGGAAAAGATGATAATGTCGTCCCTCTCGCCGTCGCAGAAGAAACCATAAAAATACTCAAACCCGCCGGAATCCCCATCGAACTCGAAACTTTCAATAACCTCGAACATTCCATCGATGACAGAGTCCTCGCAAGAGTCGGGCAATTCCTCAACCACATCACCTTCTCCCTCTAATCACACTCTTCACATTTTCATCCCTTTGCCTTTTGTGATTTCACTTATAGGTGCGTTTCTGTTCTAATGCACCCATGAATTACTTAACATCATCCCCGAAGAAACTTCTCCGTTTACAGTCAAGACTCTTCATCGCCGCTCTCCTCTTCTTCATCTCCATCGCACCTCTACAGGTTCATGCCAATCCCATCAACGGAATCGCAAATCTCGCAAAAGGAAATTATACCCTCGCCATCAATATACTCGTTCCAGAAGCCAAAAAAGGAAATGTCATCGCACAAATCTACGTAAGCTGGATGTACGAAAAAGGATTAGGCACAAAAAAAAATAAAAAACAAGCACTCCTATGGCTCAGTGCCGCCATGCTCAATTCAGAATTCTATCAAACACAAGCTCTCCTCAGCCGCACCTTCGCACGACAATAGCACCAACCCTCTCTCTCAAGGGGAACGCCTGCGACGAACGCCCCGACGTTCCCCACCCTTGGACACACCCTTCTCTTCCGGCTTTTCCAATACCTTCCACAAATTCTCAAACTCATCGCGACCATTCGGTATCTTCATCGCATCCACAAAAAATTCCTGAAACCTCGGCTCTATCGCCGTCTCAATCTTCTCAACACCGCGTACAACCCCCTCCAATACAATACGCTCACCCTTGTTCAACAACATCATACTCGCACCCGTTCCCGCCGCATTCCCTATCGAGACCACGTTCTCCAAATCCGCGTCCGGAATCATTCCCAAAACCATCGCATACTTCACATCTATATGACTGCCAAACGCTCCCGCCAAACATATACGATCCAAACGATCCAAGCCCGCGTGTTCCATCAGTAGACGCGCCCCCGCATAAACCGCTCCCTTCGCCAACTGTATCGCCCTCACATCGTCTTGCGTCACATATATCGAATCATCCTCTCCCTCCCCCCTATGCACACAATAACGGTACGTCCGCCCATCCTCTTCCACACTCTCAACCCCCAAATCTCCGTCTATCACCCCGTGCGTGTCCAATACACCGCTCAGATACATCTCTCCTATCACCTCTATAATCCCCGAACCACATATGCCCGTCACCCCCTGTGAACCCAAGCCTTCCCAAAATCCATCCTCGTCAGACCACTTATCATTCCCCACAACCGAAAATCTAGCGTGCTTCGTCTCCCTATCTATCCTCACCCGCTCAATCGCTCCCACACTTGCCCTTTGTCCCTTGCTTATTTGTGCTCCCTCAAGGGCCGGACCCGTCGGTGAAGAACACGCAAACATCTTCTCCCTATTCCCCAACATCAACTCCGCATTCGTACCCACGTCTATCACCAACGTCTGCTCATCGCGCAAAAAAGAACCTTCCGACAACATCACTCCCGATGCATCCGCTCCCACGTGACCCGCTATACACGGAGGAATGTAACAATACACATGACGATAATCCATGCCCAACCCTAAGTCCAAACCACGAACCTCCAAGGACTCATTCTCTGCCAACGCAAAGGGAGCCCCTCCCAACTCCACGGGATCTATACCCAAAAACAAATGATGCATCACAGGATTGCCCACCAACACCATCTCCACCATCCGACAACGATCTATACCACCCTTTTCCACCAAATCATCCACCAAGCCCCGCAATGCTCCTTGGACCGCTTCCACCATCTGTCCGACACCTCCCTCATTCATCATCCCATACGAGACCCGACTCATCAAATCCTCCCCATAACGAATCTGAGGATTCATCATGCCTGACGTCCCCAACAACCGACCGTCCTGCAAACTCCACAAATGACCCGATAACGTCGTCGTACCCACATCCACCGCTATTCCATACAACTCCTCCTCAAAACCCTCATACACCCCCACTATCCTCTTGTCCTTCCGCAAAGCCACCGTCACCTCCCACTTGCCCTTCCTCAAGACCTTCTGCAATGTAGGAAGGACTCCCACATCCAACTCCACCCCCTCCAAGCCCCAATCCCGCTCCACCGCCTCCCTCAACCGCAAAGCATCCCCCCGCGAATCCTCCATCCGAGCTTCTTCAACCCTCACATACAAGGGACGCGTCACCGGATCTATCTCACAACCCACAGGAACCGCCTCTTTCCTCACCACCTGACGGTGCAGCTGACTCTCTTCCGGAACATCCACCACCATAGAACCATAAAGCTTCGCCGCACATCCAAGACGGCATCCAGGTCTCAGACCCTTCACACCATCATAGCGAGACTCCGTAGCCCCAAATTCCGACACATGCGAAAGTTTCGCATCCACGCCAAACTTCGGAAAATTTCCCTCTCCCAAACGCACCTGACACCGACCACAGATACCCCGTCCACCACACACCGAATCCAAATCCACCCCCAACAAACGTGCAGCCTCAAGGATACTCGTTCCAGACTCCACATAACCTCGCCTCCCAGACGGCGTAAAGACCACCAAAATCTCATCGCTATCCGAACCCTCCACCATCACACCTCACTCCCCTCGGCTGCGACGTCTTACCCTTCCTTCCCTTCCCCCTCTTCCTATCGATACAACCTCCCCAGACTTCTGTGCTCCAAAACGCTTAATCCATGTCCGACAGTTCTTATCCGTGTTCATCATCACATTCCCCGCCATAATCGCCGTCATCTCCTCGTTCCGAAGCGGATTCATAATCGCTGACGTCATACCACAACCCATCGCCATCGTCAAAAATGCCGCGTTCAAATGATGTCGCTCAGGAAGTCCAAAACTAATGTTCGACGCTCCGCACGACGTGTTCACACCCAACTCATCATGCAAACGACGCACAAGACGAAAAACTCCTCGACCCGCCCCACTCAACGCTCCTATCGGCATCACCAACGGATCAATCACTACATCCTCCCTCGGAATACCATAGTCCAACGCTCGCTCCACTATCTTCTTCGCCACCGCAAAACGAACCTCCGGATCCTCAGATATACCCGTCTCGTCATTCGATATCCCTATCACCGCACAACCATGCTTCTTCACCATCGGCAATACCAATTCCAATCGCTCCTCCTCCCCCGTCACCGAATTCAATAACGCCTTCCCGTCATACGCATCCAATCCCGAATCCAACGCCTCCACAACAGAACTGTCTATCGACAACGGAACATCCGTCACCGCTTGCACCGCCTTCACCGCTTCTGCCAATATCAAAGGCTCATCCGCCAACGGGATACCCGCATTCACGTCCAATATAGTCGCTCCCGCAGATACCTGTGCAAGTGCATCCCTCTCTACCGTACTGTAATCATGCTCCTTCATCTCCGCCGCCAAAACCTTACGACCCGTCGGGTTAATCCTCTCTCCTATCACACAAAAAGGATGCTCCGAACCTATCACTACCGTCTTCGTACCAGACGAAATCTCTGTCCTTATCTCACTCATGCCTAAACCTCCATAAAATTAACCTTTACCCGTCCCCTCTCATGCCTCCTCCACAAAACATTCGCGTCCCATAAATATTAACGTATGATAACGAGATTCCTCTCTATCAAAACTATACTCGCGTCCTATTACACACTTTCGCCTCGCTTGGCAAGCCATATTAATACATTCTTCTCCCTTGCCACTCTCCAAATAAGACCGACACATACCCACATCCAGTCCTGTAGCCCGAAACGCTCCCACCGGACAACCCGATAAACAAGGCTTCTCAACACATTCATCACACGGATGAACACTCTCCGTGACCTCGCTAAAATCTTTCACTTCCCTCCACAAAAATAATCCACGGTACGCATGCCAAAGTCCATATCGAGGATGTACCAATAATCCCAAAGGACCAGGCCGCAATCTCTCTCCCCTCTGGGCCCAACTCAAAAAAGGATAATAAGGAGGTCCCTCAAACGGATAAACACCCCCCGCCCCTATACTCTCTCCCACACAATCCAAGACCCTCTTCGTCCACTCGTCCAAACTGTCTCGCACATAAGGCTTCCGACCCTCCTTAAACTTCCCCCAAAAAGAACCTCCCAAATTGCCCACCAATAAACCACTCCTCCAACCCTCCTCATACAAAGATTCACCCTCCTCAAAGAAAAAACTCCCCCGTAAAGAAAATCCATACGCTCCCACCTTCCTCGTTATCTCCTCTTCCCAAGCTTTCATGTCACCTTCACAAAATCCTTCATCTCTTCCTTCTTACGCTCCATCTCCTCCAAGCCCCTCTGGGCCTCCCACATCTTCGCATACAATCCTCCACGCGACAACAAAATCTCATGCGTGCCCTCCTCCACTATCCTACCCTTGTCCATCACCACTATCACATCCGCATCCGCTACCGTCGCAAGCCTATGGGCTATCATCAACGTCGTACGCCCTTCCGCCAGTTCAGATAAAGACTCCATAATCGCTCGCTCCGTATCCGTATCCAACGACGACGTCGCCTCATCAAATATCACAATAGGCGGATTCCTCAGAAGAATCCTCGCTATCGCCACCCTCTGCTTCTCTCCTCCCGACAACTTCAACCCTCGCTCGCCCACCATCGTCTCCAAACCATCCGGCAACTCCTTCAACAACTCCCCAAGACGTGCACGTTCTGCCGCCTCCAGAATCTCCTCCTCGCTCGCTCCTATCCTCCCATAACCTATGTTCTCGCCTATCGTCCCATTAAATAATACCGTGTCTTGTGGCACTATCCCCACATAACTTCGCAAACTCTCTTGCGTCACCTTCCGCACATCCTGTCCGTCAATCTCTACCCTGCCCTCGCCCACATCATAAAATCTCAACAATAAGCGTGACAACGTCGTCTTGCCAGAACCAGAGGGACCCACCACCGCCAGCTTCTTCCGCCCCCCCAACAACAACGAAAAATCTTCCAATATCACACGCTCTCCCCCATACGAAAACTTCACCCCATCAA
>CAKMZR010000075.1 GCA_929200455.1 uncultured Alphaproteobacteria bacterium
TTCCTCCAAAACAGTCAAGGGCAAGCCTCAAACGCTATCTACAAGGATATGGCTCATTACATCGACGAACAAATCACGGAACTCATCCTTGGTCAAAACCTCACCACCGAAGTCAAACAAGGTTCTCTTGCCGCTGCCACCGTCCATGACCATGTCAGAAAAGATATAGCCCACGCCGATACCACCCACCTCATCCGCACTCTCGAACGCGACATCATACGACCCCTCATCGACCTCAATTTCGGACCCCAAACATTCTACCCCAAACTCTCCCTCGAACCCGACCACTCCCTCTCACGCCGCGAAAAAATCGATATGGCCCTCAAATTTATACCTCTCGGACTCTCCGTAAGCCACGAACAAATCCGCGAACTCATCGGCATCAATCCTCCTCTTGAGAGTGACACCCTCCTAAAAAAATCATAAAATGTTCATATAATTTTCTTGTGGGTATTCTTTTTATTTTCTCTTTCACCTAGTATCTCATCATCAACGCACAAACCGTAAAGGAACATCTTCTCATGGAAACAACCATCCTACCTCCTCAAAAACAAACGCCTCACGATACCATCGCTCTCTTCCCCGTAGGCATCACCGAACCACGCTCTTTCGATACCCGTGGTCCTTGGAAACTCTCAGACCCCGTCTCCGTCATAGAAAAAAGTATGCTCGATGGCGAACTCCTCATCGACTACGAACACCAATCTAGCCACTCCTCGCAAAACGGACAGCCTGCTCCGGCCGCCGGATGGATTATCGCTATGCGTTTCTCTATGCCTTGCGAACAGTCAGAACACAACAACAAATGGTGTCAGCACTTTCCTCAAGGCGTCATCCTCGCAGATGTCGTCTGGACAGACAAAGCACGCGACATGATCGCAAATGGAGAATACCGCTTCATTAGCCCCTCTTTCCTCACACAAAATAATGGCGAAATATCACAGATCATTTCTGCTGCTCTTGTCAACCAACCCGCCATCACCACCCTCCCTCCCCTAAACAAAAAATCGGAACATGACGCATCCTCACACTCCTTCACAAGCAACCTCAAACGATGCCTCAGACTCCAAGCTCCGCCCCCTTCGCTTTGCACACTCACCGTCAACCTGCCCTCGCAAAAAAATGAGAAAATAAACGTACACGACATCGTCTCACATGCCCTCAAAAAAGGTCAAATCACTCCCGCTCAACGACATTGGGCCGAAATCTGTGCAGAAAAAGCTGGAAAAGAATTCTCTCAATTCCTCGCCGTCGCTCCCACCCACTCCCAACACAAAATCTCAAGTGCCTCAGCACAAAGTCTCTCGGAACAGAGCCACTCAAATCATCTTGAACGTGCTCCCTCCAAGACACTTGTCTCTCCTCTCCATCCCGATAATGACGTCATACGTACACTCGGGATCAATCCTCAGCTTTATGCTCAACTCCAACAGAAAGAAATATCATCATGACACTCTCACATGACAAAAATACTCCCGAAATCAATGGACACAAACGACAGTTCATCCTCAAAGACAATACCGTCATCTATGGCGGATCCCTCGTCGCTATCGACGCCACCACCGGAAAAGTTGAACCCGCTACCAAAAAAACCGGAACCTTCTGCATCGGCATCGCCGAAAAAAGAGCCGACACTTCAAAAGGTGACACATCCATCACCGTCAAAACCGGAATATTCGGACTCTTCGGAAAAAGTGGCGAAAATATCAGTGCAAACCATATCGGACGCGACGTCTACGTCGTCGACGAAGAAACCGTCACTCTCGCTCCCACCGGTTCCTCTTACGCCGGAAAACTCTTCGACGTCTCCGGAGATATCGTCTGGATCAGAATCTAATCCGTAACCTCAACAAACCAAAACCCTATAAAGGAATAATCTCTCATGCTTATCAATCAAGGCAACTTACAGTCCCTCACCACAGGATTCAAAACCGCTTTCCAAACAGGACTCGATAACCAATCCGAAAGAATGGACTACTCTCCCCTCGTCACAGAAGTCATGTCACAAACCGCTAGCGAAGAATATGGTTGGCTCAATCATATCCCCTCCATTCGCGAGTGGCTCGGCGATCGCATCATCCACCAAATGACCGTCTCCGGATATACGCTCAAAAATCAACACTTCGAACAAACCATCAGCATCAAACGCGACGATATCGAAGATGACCGCTATGGCGTCTACGGATCCGTCTTCAAAATGATGGGCGAAGAAGTCGCACGCTTTCCCAACCGCTACGTCTTCGAACTCCTCCAAAAAGGATGGCAGCAAAAAGGATTCGACGGCAAAGCCTTCTTCTCCACTGACCACCCCCGTCTCAACGAAAACGGAAAAGTCGTCACCTACGCAAATACAGACAACGGAACCAGCACTCCTTGGTTCCTCGTCGACGCATCAAGAATGCTCAAACCCCTACTCTACCAAGTCCGAAAACCTTTCAGCCTCACCCAGCTCGATGACCCGGAAGATGAACAAGTCTTCATGCGGGGCGAGTACATCTACGGCGTCGATGGACGAGTCGCCTTCGGTTACGGACTCCCATTCCTCGCTTGGGGCTCCAAACAAGCCCTCTCAGACACAACCTTCAATAACGCCATCTCCAGTATGATGAACGTCAAAGGAGACTACAACAGAACGCTCGGACTCCGTCCCACGCACCTCATCGTACCTCCCTCTCTCAGAAAAGAAGCCCTCTCCATCGTCAAGGCCGAAACCCTGCAAAATGGACAGACCAACATCAACCATAACGCCGTCGACGTCATCGTTTCCCCTTGGCTCGAATAGGCTATTACCCCTTACGGATCATCGGCGATCTCATAAGACCCATGATCCCGTAGACATCCGTTGCCTATCTCCCCCAACGGATGATCATCGGCAGGATGGACTCTCTTTACGAAGAGCATTCATTCCTCCCAGTAGCCCCCACATAAGGGCTCAAGGCTCTCTACCGTTCAGAGACCATCCTGCCACCCACCTCTACAAAACCCACTCAAATCACATGACCTACTCCAATACACAAATCCTCTCCCAACGCTTCGGCGAAGACGAACTCAAAACACTCACAGACCGAGATGGAAGCAATGCCCTCAATGTCCAAATCCTCGAAAACGCCCTCAAAGACGCAGACGCCCTCATCAACTCCGCTCTCAAACACAGATACTCCGTGCCATTCTCACCAGTACCCACAATCATCAAACTCATCGCTACCGATATCGCTTACTCCAGACTCTTCACACACCATAGACCTCCCATCGTATCAGAAATACTCAATGACGCCATGAAACAACTCTCAGATATCGCATCAGGAAATTTCAATATCAACGACGTTCCCTCCAAAGCTTCCAACCTCGCCGTCGATTCCGATACAAAAATCTTCGGCAGAAAACCCCTAACCTCCTTCTAAAAAATCATGTCATTCTCAACCCTATCCAAAACCCTACGAGAGCACATCTCCTCTCGCATACCAGAAGTCAAATATGTCGGCGACCTCGTCGACCTCGACTTCATCAACCACAATACAACACCCTTTCCTCAAGCCGCCAAACTTCCCGCCGTCTACGTCTTCCCAGAAAAAACCACCGCAAATCCCATCAATACCATCGGACACACGCAACAAGAAATCTTGCTCAATATCGGCATACTCATCGCTCTCTCCTCACAATCCCTAGGACCTCAATCTTCCCAAAATTCTACACTCTCTTCCCTCGATAACCTCCACCAAAAACTTATCCATAACCTCATAGGATTCCAACACAGCTCTTGGCCGCGCACCTTCTCTCCTCTCTCCTTCTCCTCGAGCAAACTCCATGACGTCAAAAATCATCTCGTCCTTTGGAAACAATCCTACTCCCTCTCTCTCTTCGTCTCAAACCCGTAAAGGATGCCTCTCATGCACTCGCCAATACTCGCTCATCGCGCCCTCGTCATCGCTTCACTCGAAAATAATGATGACCACACACCGACTCCCAAACTCGCTACCGACGCCATTCCCGTCTCAGAACTCAACGTCAGACTCCTCACAGGCGAAACCATAAACCATAACCCCCTCAAAGGACACTCCGGAACTTCATCGCAATTCCTCACCAATACCCACGCCGAAATCTCTTTCGAAATCGCCCTCCCCTTCAGAAAAAATACAGCCACAAAAACCGTTCCATGGAGCAATCTCCTCCAAGCTTGCGGCATGAATATAGAACCAAACGATGAAGCCAACAGCAAAAACCTCTCTCTCTCCCTCATACCCGCAGAAAATCTCTCCAAGGCCCTCTCATTCCACTACTACCTCGATGGCCAACTCTACTCCATCCGAAACGCTCGAGGAAATGCCATCTTCATATTCGATCCGGGACAACTCCCCATCCTACGCTTCGCCTTCATCGGAAAAACCGCTTCCGTTGCCGATACGCCCCTGCCTCAAGCCTCTTTCGCCGCCTGGAACCAACCCGTACCCGTCTCACCACAAAACACTTCCATAAGTGTACATAATACCCAAATCGCCATACAGAGACTCTCCCTCAACCTCGGCAATAACCTCAGGATGCTCCACAGAACCAACCTCTCCGCCTCTCTCATCAATAATCGTGAGCCCTCAGGTTCCCTCTCTTTCGACCACACTGATCGCACAACCTTCGACCCCCTCTCCCTCATCAAAAATGAAACCCTCATCCCTCTCTCCATCACACACGGAGACACCAGTGCTCAATACTGGAAAGTCTCCTGCCCCCACATCCAACTCCTAGAACCTTCCTTGCAAAAAGACGGCAACGTTTCCTCCTTCTCCATTCCCTTCTCCGTGCACAAAATATCCCTACAAAGTCACGACATCAAGGTCTTCGCATCATGAGCTTCATCATCAAAGACGAATACCCCCTCACCATCGACGTCTCCGTAACCCTACCAGACCCATCAGAAACTCAAAACTTCACCCTCTACACACGTGCTCTGTGCGAAAATACCCTCAACAACCTCATAAAAAAAGCACCTCCTCAGTCCGCAGACACAGAACTTTGCCTCTCCATCATCACAGGGTGGGACGGACTCCTCAATGAACAACAAAACCCCATACCCTTCCACCAAAATGAACTCAAAAAGCTTATCGACCACCCCTTCATTCGACGTGCAATCCTCTCCGCTTACTGGAAGAACCTATACGAAAGTCGACAAAAAAACTAATACGCGCTGTCGCCCGACAAAACGGCAGCGCGAACCTCTCAAACCTCAATGAACAAGCTCAAGCCCTCGGAATCTCAGACTTCACACCCCAACAACATCATGACAACGACTCAATCCCTACACTCCTCCCCTACGACGCCGACGTCTTGCATATTGTCCTTGCCGCAGGACCTCCTCTCGTCTCCACCCTACACTCCGTCACCCTCTCCAGAACAGACATCGAATGCACAAGAATCTGGTGGGACTTCCCAAAAAGTCGCTCCTTCGCACTTGCCGTCGCCATGTGCGAAAACGCCTTCCAACAACTCCTAAAAAAAGAAACCCAAAATCATGCCCTCAGAACACAATAGACAACTACAATCCACCCTCGAGAATATCAATACAACCCTCTACAGCCTCAAAGAACAGTTGTCCCAAAACAATGTCAAACAAGAACGGCAACACTTCCAAACTTCACCCTCGCAATCCCAAAACTTTAAACCTCTCTCCTCCGACGCAAAACAACAATCCAAAATTATCGCAGAAAGCTTCCAAAACGCTTTCCAACAAGCAGAAAAATCTCTTTCCACCTTCTCCTCGCAAAGCAAAAACCAATTCTCAGACCTCTCATCATTCATACAACGTACCCTCTCCGATATCACCATCGGAAACCTCGTCTCTAACCCCCTCTCCCTCCTCTCACAAGGATTCTCATCCTTATTCTCACTCAAAGCTCACTCCGGCGGACTCATAAGCGACCTCGCACCCAGCCTGCAAAGTGACGAAATACCCGTCATCGCTCGAAAAGGAGAAGCCATTTTCACCCCTCAACAAATGCAATCTGCCGACAATATCCTCTCTCACGCCCTCAACAACCAAGGAAACCTCTCCGTCACCATCAATAACCATACACCCGCTCACGTCGAAACCTCAAAAAATGTCTCCGATAATGGACAGATCAACCTCGATATCGTCATCAATGAAGCAGAAAGTCTCATCGCACGAAGGCTAAGCCTCGGCGGCGGCCTCGCTCCTACCATCGAAGGACGGTACGGAATCTCTCCTCGAGGACGCGGATAAATAATAACACAAAAGGACAATCATCATGGATACTCCCCTCTCTTCCCTCTTCCAGTTCATCTCTCCCTTCTACAATACCTCCCTCGACATCACGTCCAATCTCAGAGCCGGAATCGTCTTCAATACACCCTACCTCCTCATCACAGAAGACTCAGAATGGATCGCTCCCCATTACTGGAAAACGCAAAATGTCGAAGCTTTCGTTGTCGGCGGAGGCGGGGCGGGGGGACAATATACCCTGCTCGGAGTCCACGCCGGAAAAAAACCACTAGGAAACGGGACTCCCTCTTCTCTCGCTCGCAATAATGTCACCCTCTCATCCGCAAAAGGAGGCTTACATGGACACTCCCGTTACCTCGCCTTCACGGACCCCGTCGCTCCCGAAAGTGCCGGCGAAGGCGGCAGAAGCGATAGACCGCCCTCTAACGGCGGCGTTCCCTCAAGCAAACCCGTCGCCCCTTTCTTACTACACGGAAAAGGAGGAAGCCACGGAAAACCTATATCATCACAAACCGACGCCTCCACAGGCGGAGGCGGTGCCGCCGGATTCTTACCCTTCGGATGGGAAACGCCCTCACGGTGGAAATTGCCCTTCTCCTCACTCGTCGATGACCGCGTCACCTTTAGCTATACTTCTCCCCATTCAGGAAAAAATGGAACCGGATTCGGTGCAGGAGGAGGTGCAGAAGCTCCCACAAAAGACGCTTTCTATTACGCCCTCTTCGCCACGTACATCGGGGCAAGCGGCGGACAAAACGGGGCCCTCAAACACTTCTCCTTCTCCGTATCCCCACGCGATACTCTCTCCTTCGTCATAGGAAAAGGCGGATCCCTACGAAACAAACCCCCACTCGCTCCGGGAAATGGATATCCAGGCATGATCCTCCTCCTCTTCCCACACGCACTCAACCTCTTCCCCCCATCCCTGCCTCAACCCAATCTCAATCCCTACACCCTCTCTCCAACACCTCACATCCTCAAAACATCCATGGAATCAGGAGCCGTACGACAACGAAATACATCACTCCTTTCATACCATAGTCTCTCTTGCTCTTGGACTTTCTCCCAAGAACAATACAGTGCCTTCTCTCAATGGTTCCACTCAGACATCCAAAACGGCGCGAACTCTTTTGCCATCTCCATCATGACACCCGCCGGAATTCAAACAGTATCCGCACGATTCTCTGAACCCTTCAGAGCCCAACTCTCCGCTCACAACCTGTGGAATGTACACGCT
>CAKMZR010000076.1 GCA_929200455.1 uncultured Alphaproteobacteria bacterium
TCATCACCATCGCATTCAAACGAATCTCTCCATACGCCCCACGGGCAGGACGGTTACTCAAAACATCACGCAAAAAACCCACATCCCCCTTCAAATCTCCCCCCAAAGACACCATTCGCTTCTGCTCCTCCTCCAATCGCGTCAAGGCTTCCCGCAGATTCCCCAGCGTCGTTTGAGACTGCTGCGACTGATCCTGCAAATGATTCGTCAAACGATGACTCACACCCTCAAATCGCTCAAACATCTGATGCTGATTCTCTCCTTGGTTGCTCAACATCTCCTTCAAACGACCCTGCAACTCCCCCATATCACGCTTTTGATCCATAAGAACACCCATCACCGCCTCAGAACGCGAAGACTCCCCCCCACCCCTCATCAAAAGACCCACAGACAAAAAACCTAACGCCACAAGCGACAAAAGAAGAACTTCCGACCTCATACTCAGCCACCACACCACCACAGACAATCCCACAAACAACAACACCCCCAACACCTTCAATACATCAATTCTCATCTTCCTATCCTCTCCTTAATACCCACAACCTAACAGAATCCATTGCAATAGTCTCCAACCTTCTCTATCCTAAAGGCTCTCATAGAAACACCCAATATCATCATGCACGAACACAATCTTCTCCCCCTCGTCCTGTTGCCGGACATCCGACTCCGCAAAAAAGCACAAAAAGTCACAGACATCAATGACGACCTCATACAGACCCTCAAAAATATGCATCACACCATGCTCACCGCCAAAGGAATCGGAATCGCCGCTCCTCAGGTCGCAGATACAAGACAAATTATTGTCGTCGACCTACAAGACCGCGAAGAAAATCCTGACTCCTCGCGTCCCCTCTTCTTCATCAACCCCTCCATCACTTGGAAAAGCGACACATACGACGAAGTCGAAGAAGGCTGTCTCTCCATACCTCAGCAACTCGCCACCGTAAAAAGACCCGTCAGTATCGGACTCGAATACACAGACATCAACGGAAACGCCCATACCCTAGAAGCAAGCGGACTCTTCGCTCGGTGCCTCCAACACGAAATCGACCACCTCAACGGCGTGCTCTTCATCGACCACCTCTCTCAACTCAAACGCAACGTCATAGCCAGAAAATCCAAAACCATCAAAAAAGAACTCATCAAAGAAGACAAAAATATCATCCCCATCGCAACCTAAATGAACCCGCCCTCCCTCGCCTTCATGGCATCCTCTCCCATCGCCATACCCACGCTCAACGCCCTCTACAACTCTCCTTACAGACCCTCTTGTCTCTACACCAAACCTCCAAAGCCTAGCGGACGGGGACTAAAACTCTTACCCTCGCCCCTCCATCAACACGCCAACGCCCTCGGGATTCCCGTCTATACACCCCTCGATTGGCACAATCCCGAAACCCTATCTCAATTCCAAAATCTCCGTCTTGATTGCGCCCTCGTCTTTGCATACGGACACATCCTCCCACCTGCCGTCCTCGAACTTCCTTCCTTCGGTTGCCTCAATATCCACGCCTCCCTCCTTCCCAAACTCCGAGGTGCCGCTCCCATCAACCGCGCCATCGAATACGGATTCTCCACCACCGGAATCTCTCTCATGCACATGAGCAAAGAACTCGATGCAGGACCCATACTCTCCCAATGGGAAATCCCCATTCCCCCACTCTGCGACACCCCCGCACTCTCCCACATCATCGCAGAAAAATCCGCAGACATCATCGTCGACGCCCTACACGCCTTCTTCAACCAGAAACTCTCACCTCTCCCGCAAAATCACTCCCTCGCCACATACGCCCACAAAATCTCAAAAAATGAATCTCCCATCAACTGGAACCTACATGCCGACGTCATCGAAAAAAAATGTCGCGCCCTCCTGCCCTCCCCCGCCTGCTCCTTCTCACTCAACCAAATCTCCCTCAAACTCCTCAACGCAAAAAATATCTCAGAATCATCTCCACCCCACAACCTCGAACCAGGAACCATCATCAACCACAAAATATTCACCGTCGCTTGTGCCCAAAACTCCACTTTGCAACTCATCACACTCCAAAAACCAAGCAAAAAACCCTCGCCCGCTCTCAACTTCCTCTCACAGTTTTCTCCCCTACCTCGTAAACTTTCCTAAAAACCATCACAACACGCACAAAATCATGATACACTTCTCTCCAGCCGAACCCTCTCAAAAATCAAACAAAAAAGGAGCCACGCGTGTCCCAACCTTCCCTCATCGACCTCCTCCAAAAAAAAGCACAAATCTCTAACACAAAACATGCCTCTCTGCTTGTCGATTTGTGGACAAAAAGAACACACTACGACACTTCTTACAAACTTTCCGACCTCAATATACTCAATCAACTCACAGGCCTCATCTCTTCGGCTTCCTCACTCTCTCCCTCAAAAAAAGCTTCCCTCTCCTTCATCAACCACACCGCCAACTCAAAACGTCCCCACACCACCATACTCATCTCTTGCTATAACGCTTCCAATATCGTCAATACCGTCACCAACTGGCTGCAATACCTCGGCTTCATCACTTTCGACCCTCACGCCGTACCCCTCTCCCTCAGCTTCAACAACAACCAACAACTCTCCCACATCTCTCCCTCCCAACCAGATGACAACCAACCTCAAACCCTCTTCCTCTCCATCAATATCGAAGGGCACCTCTCTCCCAAACAAGAAAAAAAGACAAAAAAACATCTCCTCTCTTGCCTCAATCACGCGTTCCAAGCAAAAAAAGATAAACAAGATATGCTCAACGCCCTCCAATCACTCTCACAATCCCTCAAAGAACAAAACGACCCGGAATGTCAAGAATGTGACCTCTTCCTCCAATGGCTCTCAAAAGAAAATTTTACACTCCTCGGGACAAGAAAAATTGTCATCTCCTCCTCAAAACCCAAACTCTCCCTACAAATCGAACCCGACTCCCAAAAAGGGATATTCCATAAAGGACAATTCAAAGCCTTCCTCGGATTCTTCTCAGAAGATACTCCCCACCACCTCATCAAAAAACTTGTCGAAAAAAATCAAATCCTCCGAATCAATAAAGCAAATGCTCGATCCCCCGTCGTAAGTGCAACCCACATCGATATCATCTCTATCACCCTCAAAATCAATCAAGAATACCACATCCACCATATCGCCGGACTCTTCTCCTCATCCAGCTACATCTCTTCCGTCTTCGATATACCCTCTATCAGAAAACGTGGCCTTGCCGTACTCGACACCCTCGGAAAAGAACAGCCAGAAAGCTACAAAAAAAATCTTATCGACCTCATCAATACTTACCCACGCGACGAAATCTACCAGTCAAGCAACTCAGAAGCACTCGAAGCCATCTCTCGCGCTTTCAAAGCAGAAAACCTCTACGAAAGCAATCTCTACGTACGACAAGATACCCTCGACCAATACGCTTCCATCATCGTACACTTCCCCAGAAACCTCTTCCGACGCGAACTCCCCTCCATCATCGGAAATTGGCTCGCCACACACTACAACAGCATCTTCAGAATCCACTACAACTACATGCCCGACAAACCCATGTGGCGTATCCAAATCATCCTAAGTCATACTCAAAATACCAGCCTCAATGTCGACGTAGGCACCCTGCAACAAGAACTGCATCAAGTCCTACTCTCTTGGCACAAAAAACTTATACTCCTCCTCTTCAACGACAACGTACCCCTCGACCCCCTCGCCGCTCACTCACCACAAGCCGATTGGCTCAACCTCAAAAATGACAACTTCTTCTCAGAAGAATACCAACAACAATACTCCATCAACGACGCAAAAAACGATATCCTCAAACTCATCAATCTCAAAGAACACAATATCGACCTGCACCTCTTCAAAAGCCCTCACGAACAAAAAGAAAATACCGCCGTCTTCCACCTCAAAATCTATTCTCGAGGAACAGGTGTACCCCTCTACAAAATGGTGCCCGTACTCCGAAATATGGACCTCAATATTATCTCCGAAATTCCATACGCTGTCTCCCTCAACGGAAAAAACACGACCCACACCGTTCACGACTTCCTCTTCCACCAAAAAATCTCAAGTGACAGCCACTCCCCCTCCTTCGAACATATCCAACACCACTTCGAAGAAGCTTGCCTTGCCGCTCTCAACCTCTCCATTCCCGATGACGTCTTCAATCGACTCATCATGGCGGCCGGATTGAATGCACGCTCCGTCGATCTCCTTCGTGCCTACTCTTGGTTCATGAAATATATCAACTTCTCCTACTCCGCTTCCACCGTCGTCAACGCCCTTGCTCGCTACCCCGCCATCACCCAAAACCTCATCTCCCTCTTCTTCGCTCGCTTCGACACAAACCAAAAAATCTCACGGGCAAACCGAAAGAAAAAAATTAATCTCATCATCCTCGATATCAACGAAAAACTTACCCTCGTCTCCAACCTCTCAGATGACACCATCTTTCGCGCCTTCACAAATCTCATCACTTCAACCCTACGCACCAACTTCTTCCAAAAACATCATAACCACATCGGCGGAATTATCGCCCTCAAATTCGACTCCAAAAAAATACATGACATGCCTGAACCTAGACCTCTGCGAGAAATCTTCGTTCACGCTCGAGACTTCTCCGCTTGCCATCTCCGATTCGGACTCGTCGCTCGAGGCGGACTCAGATTCTCAGACAGAAGCGACGACCTCCGAACAGAAATCCTCGGACTCGCAAAAGCACAACAAGTCAAAAATGCCGTCATCATTCCCCTCGGAGCCAAAGGCGGATTCGTACTCAAAAATCCTCCCGCAGAACGAAAACAATTCCTCAGTGAAGGTATTCGATGCTACAAACTCTTCATCTCCACCATGCTCGACATCACAGACAACAGAAAAGGAGAAAAAATATCTCCTCCCCCCAACCTCATCGCTTATGACCATCACGACCCCTACCTCGTCGTCGCCGCAGACAAAGGTACCGCCTCCTTCTCAGACTTCGCTAACTCCATCGCTACCGACAGAAACTTCTGGCTCGGGGATGGCTTCGCCTCAGGCGGCTCGCAAGGATACGACCACAAAAAAATGGGAATCACCGCTCGAGGTGCGTGGGAATCCGTCAAACGACACTTTCGCGATATGGGAATCAATACCCAAGAAACACCTTTCTCCGTTGTCGGCGTAGGCGATATGTCCGGCGACGTCTTCGGAAATGGTATGCTCCTCTCACCACACATCAAACTCATCGCCGCTTTCAACCATATGCACATCTTCATCGACCCCAATCCCAATACAGAAACTTCCTTCCAAGAAAGACAACGACTCTTCAAAACTCAAGGATCCTCTTGGGAAGACTACAACAAAAATCTACTCAGCAAGGGCGGGGCTATCTTCTCTCGATCACAAAAAAATATCTCCCTCTCGCCAGAAATCGCTAACCTCCTCGGAACCCCCCTCAAAAATCTCGCACCAAATCAACTCATCTCCCTCATCCTCAAATCTCATACAGACCTCCTCTGGTTCGGCGGAATCGGCACATACATCAAAGCCTCTTCAGAAAATCATAGCGACGCTTCCGACCACATCAATGACACCATCAGAGTCAACGCTCAAGACCTCAACGCTCGCGTCATCGGTGAAGGTGCAAACCTCGGACTCACCCAAAAAGCACGCGTCGAATTCGCCCTCAAGGGCGGGCGATGCAATACCGACGCCATCGACAACTCCGCCGGAGTCAACTCATCCGACTACGAAGTCAACATCAAAATCCTCCTCAACCAAATTGTCGCAGAAGACACCCTATCACTCCCACAAAGAAACAAAATCCTGCGATCCATGACCAATACCATCGCAAAACTCGTACTCAAAAATAATCAACGACAAAACGACGCCCTCGCCGTCAGCCTGCACAACGCAAACTCTTACATCGACCAACACTCACAATTCATCAAAGCTCTCGAAGCAGAACAATTCCTCAATCGCGAAATCGAAGACCTTCCCAGTGACCAAGAAATACAACAACGCACATCCTCCGCTATCGGACTCACCGGACCAGAACTCTCCGTCTTGCTCGCCTACGACAAAAATTATACCTACAAAAATCTACTCCAATCCTCCCTGCCAGACGAACCCTACTTCTCATACCTCCTCCATGACTACTTCCCCGACACCCTCAATCAACAGTTCGAACATCACGTCTCTCAACACCCTCTCAAAAGAGAAATCATCGCAACCCTCATCTCTAACCTCATCATCGACCATACAGGACCCGGATTCATTCACGCCATGCAACAAAGTACAGGACACTCCCTCGAAAATGTCGTGCGTGCATACATCATCGTCTCAGATATCATCAATCTGCCCCTCATCCGTAACCAACTCGATAGTGCCCGAAACTCCATCAGTGCAAAAGCCTTCGTTCACGCCCACATGGAAACCATAAGAACCGCTGAACGATGCACCCTCTGGATACTCGAAAATGAAAGAGACCTCTCCGATATCCAAGCCCTCCGCGAACGCTACGAACCCACCGCCGTCACACTCAAAAAACAATTCCCACTCAAACTCCCAGACGAAACAAAACAACTCCTACTCAAACGAATCAGCTCCTTCTCCAATCTCGGAATCAACCAAAAACTCGCTCTCGACCTCGGCTCCCTCAAAAATCTCTCTTGCCTCTTCGATATCGCCCTCATCTCCAATCAATACTCAACGCCCACCCACAAAATCATACACACCTACTTCCTCATAGCCGAACTCCTCTCTCTCGATACCCTCAGAACCCAAGCCAATACCATCAAACCTCGCGACACTTGGCAACAAAATGCCATCTCCATCGCCATCGATGACCTATGGAAAATTCAACGCATCATCACAGAAAAACTCATCGCCTCAAATACTTCAGGAAATCAAGCCCTCTCCTTCCTACATACCCATCATAGCCAAAAACTTACTCCCGCCCTCGAACAAAAAAATACCATCATCGCCCAAAATAGTATCAATGTCTCTTCCCTCAACGTCTTCTCACGATCCCTCGAATATCTCCAAAATCATATCGTCATTCCCCCCTCACCCTCATGAACGCCATCAATCCCGAGCACCATCAAGACCACATCCTCGTCGTCGATGATGACAGGCGGCTTCGAGACCTGCTCCAACGGTACCTCATCGAACACAACTTCACCGTCTCCACCGCCGCTGACGCTCTACAAGCCAAAAATCTCTTCAAAAAAAATAGCTTCGACCTCATCATTCTTGACGTCATGATGCCAGGAGAAAACGGGTTCGACCTCACAAAAACTTTCAGAAAAAATAGTGACGTCCCCATACTCCTTCTCTCCGCTAGAGGCGATACCGAAGCTCGCATAGTCGGACTCGAAGCAGGGGCCGACGACTACCTCTCCAAACCCTTCGAACCCCTCGAACTCCTCCTACGCATACAATCCATCATCAAACGATCCTAACC
>CAKMZR010000077.1 GCA_929200455.1 uncultured Alphaproteobacteria bacterium
GGTGAGGGTTGTGTGTTGGTGGTGATGACGCATGTGAACGGAGAGACGGGGGTGATTCAGGATGTGGGGGCTTTGGCGGGTCTTGTGGGAGAGAGAGGAGGCTGGTTGCATGTGGATGGAACGCAAGCTTTGGGGGGTTTGGATGTGAATTTGGAGGAGGAGGGTGTGGACAGTTATGGATTTTCGGGACATAAGCTTGGAGGTCTTACGGGCGTGGGGGGTCTTTATGTGAGGAGGGGGCGTAGGGATCGTCTGCAGCCTTTTTTGCTGGGCGGTGGGCAGGAGCGAGGTTGGCGTTCTGGGAGTGTGAATATACACGGGGTGGTTTCGTTGGGGGCTGCGGTTTTGTGGTGGCAGGAGTTGTGTTTGTCGGGAGAGCGCGAGCGTCAAAGGAAGCTTCGCGACGGCATGGAAAGGCGTCTTGAGGGTTTGGGTGTTTTTTTTGAGGTTGCGGGCGGGTGTTCTGAGAGGCTTGGTCATGTGAGTTGTTTTCGTGTGGGAGGGGTGAAGGCTCAGCGTTGGTTGATAGAGATGGATATGGCGGGACTTTGTGTGTCGAGTGGTTCTGCGTGTGCTTCTGGTAGGGTAGGAGATTCTGCGGTTTTGGAGCTGATGGGATGGAGTCGGGAGGCTCGGGAGTGTGCTTTGCGTGTTTCTTTGGGTTGGGCGAGTGAGGGAGAAGATACGGAGAGGTTGTTGTCGGTGGTGGAGGGTGTATGCTGTGGAGAGGAGGAGTTTTTATGATTAATCTTGATAGTATGGCGACGACACCGATAGACGCGGTTGTTCTTGAGAAGATGGTGGAGGCGTGGAGGGGTTACGAGGGCAATCCGCATGTGAGGGATCACAGTTTGGGGAAGCGTTCGTCATTGAGGGTGGAGGACAGCCGCCGGGAGATAGCGGGTGTTTTGGGTGTGAGTCCGCTTGAGATAGTGTTTGTGTCGGGAGCGACGGAGGCGAACAACATGGTGTTGAAGGGGATGGCACGGACGATGAAATTGCGGGGTCGTGATCATGTGGTGAGTGTGGCAAGCGAGCACGCGTGTGTATTGGAATCGGTGAGGCGTTTGGAGAGGGAGGGTTTTCGGACGACGTTATTGCCGATAGATGCGGAGGGTTATGTGGACGAGGGTGTATGGGATGAGGTTTTGGATGATCGTACGGCCTGTGTCTCTGTGATGACGGCGAATAATGAGATAGGTGTGATTCAGAATGTGGAGTTGATAGCAAGGAAGGCACAAGAGGTGGGGGCGTGGATGCATAGTGACGGAGCCCAAGCTTTGGGGAAGATGGCGTTGCCTCGTGGATTGTGGGGGGTGGATGCGATGAGTTTTTCCGGACATAAAATTTATGGTCCGTGTGGGGTGGGTGTGTTGTATGTGAGGCGAGGGGTGAAGTTGGATTGTTTTATGGATGGAGGAGGTCAAGAGCGGGGGAGACGTTCGGGTACGGTTCCTGTGCCTTTGGTGGTGGGCATGGGAGAGGCGGTGAAGAGGTGTGTGGAGGCTTTGGATTGTGGGGAGGAGGGTAGGATTCGGGGATTGCGTGACAGGTTATGGGAGGGTCTTCGGGATGCGTTGCCTGGGGTGAGGGTGAATGGGGGCATGGAAAGGCGTCTTGCGGGCAATTTGAATGTGTATGTGCCGTTGGGATTGTGGGGCAAGACGGAATCTTTTCTTGATGATTTTGCGGATAAGGTGGCATTTTCTCGAGGTTCTGCGTGTGTGGGTTCGAAAGGAGGTGTGAGTGAGGTGATGAAGGCGTTGGGTCAAGATGAGGGAGATAGGGGTGTGAACATGCGTTTTGGTGTGGGTAGGGGTACGACGTTGGAGGAGATAGAGAGGGTGATAGATTTTGCACGTGAAGTGGGGCGGGGTGTTTAGGAGATGACGCGTTACTGGATGGAGATAGAGTATGACGGGGGATGTTTTTCTGGCTGGCAGTGGCAAAAGGACGAGGAGACGGTGCAGGGGTTGATAGAGTCTGGTATTTATGAGTTATGGAAGGAGGAAGTGCGTGTGACGGGAGCGGGTCGTACGGATGCGGGCGTTCATGCGTGGGGTCAGGTTGCACATGTGGATATAGAGCGAGAGGTGAGTCCGAGGGGATTGATGATGGGATTGAACTATGCGATGCGGGGTAAGGGTTGTGTGATTAAGGCGTTGGGCGAGGCACGGGATGATTTTCACGCAAGGTTTGACGCGCGGGTTCGCGGTTATTGTTATCGCATTTTGAACAGGGTGGCCCCGCCTTCAGTGACGCGAGGTTATGTGTGGCACTATCCGTGGTCTCTTGACTTGGGCGCGATGCAGGAGGTGGGATTGTTGTTGGAGTCTTGTGAAGATTTTTCAGCGTTTCGAGCGTCGGGTTGTCAGGCTTTGTCGGCGAAGAAGACGTTGGACATGTGCAGAATAGAGAGGGAGGGTGAGGAGATAAAGTTGACTTTTGTGGCGCGTTCTTTTTTGTACCGACAGGTCAGGATCATGGTGGGGACTTTGGTGGAGGTGGGGAGGAGGGGAGGGCGTGATGTGTCTTGGGTAAAGAATTTGGTAGAGGGGGGGACAAGAAAAGATGCGGGTCCTACGGTTCCTCCTTGGGGTTTGGCTTTGACTCACGTGGGGTATGGGGAGAGAGACACACGGGATATGTCGTTTTCCATTGACAAACGGGATTAGTCTTCATAGATAATGGGATGATGCTTCGTTGTGGAGGGGTGCCTGAGCGGTTAAAAGGGGCGGACTGTAAATCCGTTGGCTACGCCTACGTTGGTTCGAATCCAACCCCCTCCACCATTGAGCATTAAAGGTGCACCTTAGGTGGTCTGGGGTGTTGATATGGGGGTGTTGATATGGGGGTGTACGATAATGGGTGTGTCTGATATGGTATGCCTGATGCGGGCGTAGCTCAATGGTAGAGCACTAGCCTTCCAAGCTTGTGACGAGGGTTCGATTCCCTTCGCCCGCTCCATAAGTCTTGTGTTTTGCATGACTTTATTTTGGCCGGAGGGTAGGGGGGGATAGGAGAGGGTACGATAGAGGGGTATAGCTCAGCTGGTAGAGCGACGGTCTCCAAAACCGTAGGTCCCGGGTTCAAATCCTGGTGCCCCTGCCATTGCGAGAAGGAGAGGGTGGGGTGGAGTAGGGTGTGGGGTGAGGGTTGAAGCGAGCGAGGTTGAGGAGTGATAGATTTGAAGATGGACAGAGGAAGAAAGAGATGAGAGAATATTTGCGAGATGTGAGGGGGGAGTTGGGAAAGATAACGTGGCCTACGCGTCGAGAGACGATAGCGACGACGATGATGGTCTTTTTGATGGTGGCGATTATGTCATTATTTTTTTTGGCGGTAGATGAGTTGGCGGCTGCGGGGATACAGGCGTTATTGGGATGAACACAGGAGTTTTGGAAGGAAGGCGAGAGAGTATGAGCGATCGGCAAAAGGACGGGCAAAAGGACGGATCGAGGGAGAAGAAGAGAGCACGTTGGTACGTGGTGCATGTCTATTCTGGATTTGAGAAGCGTATTAAGGATTTGATTCTTGAGGAGGCGAAGGATCGGGGATTGGAAGAGACGATAGAGGCGATAGAGATTCCGTCACAAGATTTTGTGGAGATAAAGCGTGGCAAGAAGGTGAGTACGGAGCGACGTATTTTCCCTGGTTATATTTTGATAAAGATGCATCTTTATCATCCGACATGGAATTTGATCAAAGGGTTGCCGAAGGTGACGGGATTTCTTGATGATGGTAAGGATCCGATTCCGATGCGTGATGCGGAGGCGGAGAAGTTGTTGACGAGTTTGGACGAGAACAGTCATGTGTCGTTGCAG
Source organism: uncultured Alphaproteobacteria bacterium (assembly GCA_929200455.1). Taxonomy (GTDB): domain Bacteria; phylum Pseudomonadota; class Alphaproteobacteria; order CAKMZR01; family CAKMZR01; genus CAKMZR01. The sequence continues at coordinate 3,825 of CAKMZR010000077.1, forward strand.
CACATGGAGTATCGTGTGGGAGAAGAGATACGTGTGGGGGATGGTCCTTTTGTGGACTTCAAGGGTGTAGTGGAGGAGGTAGATTTGGACCGGGCGCGTTTGAAGGTTTTGGTATCAATTTTTGGCAGACAAACCCCGGTAGAGTTGGAGTTTAATCAGGTAGAGAAGCTTTGAGGTCGGGGAAGTTGGCGGGGGTTTCTGGGTGTGATTTGGGGAGGTCTTGGGGGGTATGACAAGATAAATCGCCAAAGAGTGAATTTTCTCCTTGAAACTCCCATTATGAAGTGCTAGGAATTGTCGGGTTGTCATCGAGGTATGGAGGGTTGAAGAGGTCTTCTTGTGATTCAGATAGGGAGAGCTCTTTTTTGTGACCTCAAGCGAGGGGAGGGAATGACGAGGGTGGGAGTAAATAGGAGTGGGTAAAGAAGGGGAGGGAACGATAGGTAAGAAACAGCGGGTAAAGAACACGGGCAAAAACATATGAATACGAAAAAAATAGCGGGTTACATCAAGTTGACCATAGGAGCGGGCAAAGCGACACCGGCTCCCCCTGTGGGTCCGGCCCTTGGTCAAAAAGGATTGAACATCCCGGAGTTCTGCAAAGCGTTTAATGATGCGACGAAGGATTTGGAGAGCGGTTCTCCGACGCCGGTTGTGATCACGGCATTTGAGGACAGGACTTTTACCTTTGTGACGAAATCGCCCCCTGCGAGTTTTCTTTTGATGAAGGCGGCAGGCGTGGAGAAGGGTTCGTCGACCCCGAACAAGGTGAAGGTGGGTAAGGTGACAAAGAAGGCACTTGCGGACATTGCGAAGGTGAAGCGTCAGGATATGAACGGAGTGGACGAAGCGGGTCTTGTGGCGACATTGGCGGGTACGGCCCGTTCGATGGGCATCGAGGTTGAAGGCTAGTTTGGGAAGACGAAGAGTTAAAAAGTACGAGACGAGAAGATAGAGAGCGAGACGAGAAGATGGCGAAGGTTTCAAAAAGAATGAGGGCATGCAGGGAGGGCTACGAAGAGGAAAAGTTGTACTCTTTGGAGGAAGCTGTGAGTTTGGTGAAATCGTCATCGAAAGTTAAGTTTGACGAGAGTGTGGATATGGCTGCGGTTTTGGGCGTGGACACCCGTCAGTCGGATCAGCAAGTTCGGGGTTCGACGGTTCTTCCTCATGGTACGGGAAAGACAGTGCGTGTGGCGGTATTTGCGAAAGGCGATAAAGCGGAAGAAGCGGAAAAGGCAGGAGCGGACATAGTGGGAGCAGAAGATCTTGTCGAAGCGATACAGGGAGGCCGTTTGGATTTTGATCGTTGTCTTGCGACACCGGACATGATGGCATTGGTGGGTCGTTTGGGAAAGATTCTGGGTCCGAGGAACATGATGCCGAATCCGCGTTTGGGTACGGTCACGGCTGACATCGCGAACGCTGTGGCGAATGTGAAAGGGGGAGCTGTGGTCTATCGGGCGGAAAAAGCGGGAATAGTGCATGTGCTTGTGGGTAAGGTCAGTTTTTCTGAGAGTGCGTTGGTGGAGAACATCCGTTCTATTCTTGACGCCTTGCAGGCGGCAAAACCGAGCGGTGTTAAGGGAACCTATATGAAGAGGCTGAGTATATCGTCTACGATGGGATCGGGGATCAAAGTGGCACTTTAGAAGAATACAGGGGCGGGAAAACAGAGAGGGTGTGGGAAAAGAAAAGGATGTGGGAAAACAGAGGGTGTGGGAAGAGTGAGCAAAGGTAAAGAACATGCAACGGTTGGCAAAAGAAGAAGCGGTGACAGCCCTTCGTAGTATTTTTAACGATTCTTCTGTCGTAGTGATGTGGCAGCATCAAGGCTTGACAGTAGAAGAGATGGAGAAGGTTCGCGGAAGAGCCCGTGAGTTGGGTGGTGGATTTAAGGTGACGAAGAACCGTTTGGCAAAGATAGCGATAGAGGGAACAGGCAACGCGTGTTTGAAGGATAAGTTTAAGGGTCAGACGGGTATTTTCTACGGCAACGACGTGGTTTCCACGACGAAGGCTGCGGTGGAGATGGCGAAAGACTATAAGGATCGGGTGAAGGTGGAGGGAGCTTCATACGAAGAGCGTTTTCTGAGCAAGGAAGAGGTAGAAGTTCTTTCGTCTCTTCCGTCGATGGAAGTGTTGCAGAGTCGGATAGTGGGTCTTTTGCAGGCTCCTATGGCGAAGATGTTGAGAGTTTTGACGGAGCCTTCATCGAAGGTGGCACGTGTGTTGACGATGAAGCCGTCGGACGGTGGAGGTTCTTAGGATTTGAGGTTAAGGTTAAGATAGGATATGGTTCGCAGGTTTGGGTTTTTGGGGTGGAGGCAAGCTGTTGAGGGGCGGGTAGCAAGGAGTGGGTAAAGGAGGGGCGGGTAAAGTGAGAAGGAGGGCGTGCTTTAGGGCTTGTCTTTCTTTTTTTAAGCATTGTAGTCAGAGGTTTTCACGAGACGAGGAGTAAAGTTATTATGGCTGATTTGAATAAGATTGCGGAAGAGTTGTCATCACTTACGGTGATAGAGGCGGCGGATTTGGCGAAACTTTTGGAAGAGAAGTGGGGCGTGTCTGCTGCTGCTGCGACGGTAGCGGTGGCAGCTGGAGGAGGTGGCGGCGAGGCTCAAGCGGAAGAGAAGACATCATTTGATGTGGTCTTGGCATCTGCGGGAAGCCAGAAGATAGCGGTGATAAAGGAAGTGCGTGCGATAACGGGACTTGGTTTGAAAGAGGCTAAGGATCTTGTAGAAGGAGCGCCGAAACCTGTGAAGGAAGGGGCATCGAAAGAAGAAGCTGAAGAGCTCAAGGGTAAGCTGGAAGCTGCAGGTGCCACCGTGGAGCTGAAGTAGATTTTCTGCGATGAAAGGGTGACAATCTCTTGCAGGGGTGGGAGGGGGAAAGGGGGGGAAGGGGTAGGAGATTGAGGGGTTTGTGTCCATGAGGGAGTTTGATTTTTGGGGTTTTATGGACACAGCTTAAGGTAGGGGGGGGTGAGATTAATTATTCATCTGCACGAGGAAAAAGCATGACCGAAGCATCAGAGTCTTTTCGTTGGCGACAAAGGGTCCGCCGTTATTATGGGGAATTGGAGCAGGACGATGTGGCACCTTTGCCGAATCTGATTGATGTCCAGAGGCGTTCGTATGATCGTTTTTTGCAAAAGGACGTAGAGCCGGACAAGAGGAAGAATTTGGGTCTTCAGGCTGTATTTCGGAGTGCCTTTCCGATTCGCGATTATTCGGGTCGTGTGGACGTAGACTTTATCAGTTATGAGTTGGATGAGCCTCGTCATGACATAGACGAGTGTCAGCGTCGTGGATTGACCTATGGGGTAGCACTTCGTGCGAAATTGAGTTTGGTGGTGTGGAAGGTGAATCAGGACAAGGACTTGGATTCTCGGGAGTTTGAGGTTCGCAAGGAGCAGGAAGTCTTTCTGACGGATGTTCCGTTGATGACGGAAAACGGTACTTTTATTATTAATGGTACGGAGCGGGTGGTGGTTTCACAGATGCACCGTTCTCCTGGAGTCTTTTTTGACAGGGATAAGGGGAAGAACAGTATGGGACGTCCCTTATTTAATGCGCGGATTATCCC
>CAKMZR010000078.1 GCA_929200455.1 uncultured Alphaproteobacteria bacterium
GAGGCGAGGAAAAAGGAAGGGGCGGTTTTTGAGAAGTGTTGTGATTAGGGGGGTATGAGCGATTTATTTCATGCGTTGCCGCCGCTTGCAGAGCAGATGACTGTTCGAGAGATGCTATGGGATTGGCACGAGATATTATGAGGAGAGGCGTAAGGAAGGAGAGGAGGAGAGCAGGCGGGTGTGTTGGCAGGGAAGCGAGGAAAGAGGCAGGGGCACCTGAGGTGAGGAGCGTTTTTTATTACCCTTTGATGTCGGCGGCTTTTTTGATCATTTCGTCGATGGTTCGAAGAGCCGTAGTTGCTGAGTTATAGGCACGTTGAGCGACGATCATGTTAGAAAATTCTTTTGTGATATTGGTTGTGGATCCGTTGACGGCTTTTGTAGAGAGTCGTGCGGCGGTGACGCTTTGTCCTGTTTGACCATTGGTACGACTGGAAAACTGGAGGACTTGTAGAGGACCTGAGTTTTCGTTTGTTTCGAGGGTGGGTCCATTCATGGTGGTGAGGGCACGGGGATTAAAGACGCGTCCGTAGGGTATTTTGGCGACAACAGATCGGATGTCGTGGGTATAGCGAATGGTGACGGTTCCGTCTTCTGAGACTTCGGTGCCTCTGTAGTGAATGATTCGGTATGGATTTCCGTTGTTTGAAGTTTCGCGTTCGACGAGTTGTTTTCCTGAACCTGCGAGAGTTCCCTGGTCGTAATTGGTGATTTTTCTGAGGTCGTAGCTGATGGTGGAGTTTGTGGATCCACCGAGATTGGGTATGGTGAATCCGACGCTAGAGATATTGACGGGCAGATTTGTAGATTTTCTGTAAGCTTCTTTGATGGTGCTTCCGTCGGCGTTGAAAGTGATGATGATATTGTCTTGAGGTCTAGGAGCGAATTGTCCACGATTATTGAATCCGGCGTGTTCGATAGAGAATTCGAATTGGTTATAGACGTTAGTTTTTGTGACTATAGCTTTGAGGAAAACGCGAGAATCGTCGATTTCTTTGGTACCTGTACCGTCGAAGACTCTGTGTTGGAGTTGGTATTGGTCGCCGGTGATTTCTGTAGCGGGAATATTGAAGTCGAGAGCGAGTTCTGTGGTCGCTTTTGCGGGTTGAACGATGGGCACGTAGCGACGAATGTTGATGGGTTCTAGGGTGTCTTGAGTGAGGGTTCCGCCGCCGAATTGTTTGGTATTTTGGTCATAAGTCCACCCGAGGAGGTAGTGGCCATGTTTATCGACGAAGTAGGTATCGAATTCTTTGTAGCCGTCGACGGTGGTGCCTTTGTCGATGCTGTAGCGTTCGAAAGAGCCGTTAGCGGTGAGCAGAGTTTTTCCGCCTGTGAGATTTTCTTGGGTGATGAAGAAACCGGATCCGTCGATGGCGAAGTCGGTTTCATTTTTTGTGGCGATGATGGGGCTTGGTCTGTCGTTATTGTAGTAGGATCTGCTGGAGGCCCCGGAGCCTGAATTGGGAGCGGTGGTGTAGGGTTGAGTATTTTCTTCTGCGAAGAATTCGACGACGCGAGATTTGAATCCTACGGTTTGGGAGTTGATAATATTCTCTGAGATGGCCTCGAAGGCAGCGGACATGGAAGCGAGAGTGGCTGAACTGGAAGCGAGGGCACCGTAGAAAGACATGTTGCGAAAGGTTTTCTGAATGGATTGAAAGGAGGGCTCGGTTTAAGCGAGCAATATTTGTGCCGTTTATTGAGGAATCAAGCGAGTCCGCATGAGTGGGAGAGTGAAGCGTCGAGGGCTTGTTCTATGGGGTAGTGTTGGGAGATGAGGAGGTTGAAAGCGGGAAAGAATCGTTCGCATTCGCTGAGAGCGACGGTGATGACGTCATGCATCATGGCGGAGGGGATGTGGGAAAGTCCACGGACGGGTATGGTGTGCCTATACGCGACGCAAGATGCACTTTCTTCGACTTCGAAGTGTCCCATGCCGAGGGATCGGTTGATCATGGATGTGATGCAGTGGATATCGTGCCGTTGAGATTTTTGGAAGGAGAGGGGAATACAGCAGACGAAGTAGAGGGCGTGGACGTCGTGTTTCCAAGAGATTTGGAAGTGGTAGAGGCTCCACCCTTCTCTGACGGAGAAGGAGATATTGGAGAGGTTATCGCGTTGGTATTCCCATTTATTTTCGTCGAAAAATGATTCGAGTTCATCGAGGGGGTTGTAAGCGGAGTTGATTTTGGGTTGGGAGATGATTTGTGTCATAGTGTTTGTGTCGTTGAGGATGATTTTTGGGTTGGTTGTAAGGAGGGGCGGCGAGGGTATTTCTGAGTGTGATGGGCAAGCTACAATATGAAGTGGGTTTCTCTTGTGAGCTGACTAGATGGAGTATCTCATAGGGAGAGTATGGAAGCAAGAGTCTTTTGAAGGGGTGAGGAGATAAAAGGGAGAGGGGTAGGAGAGTTCTAAGAATGCTTGCAAGTCTTGTGTATGATGTTTATTGTTGGTGTGGAGAGAGGTTGGGGGGGAAAGATTGGAGAGAGGCGAGCAGGCGAGAGGGATGCGACACGCATGAGTGATAAGACATGAGTGATACAAAAGACACACGAGACGAGGGATTGGGGGGAGAATCTTTTCGTAAGGATTCTTTTTACGGAGAGTTTCGTGAGGAGAGTTTATTGGATTCGAGAGAGGTTCCGCACGGTTTGGGCGTGAGGGAAGAGCCTCATATGGGGGCCCATATGGGAGAGAGTGTGCCTGTGTCTTCAGGAGGTCGAGGAGGAGGCAAGGACGCGTATGAGCAGTTGAACAGCTTGGCGGCAAGAGCGGTTCGCCGTTCGAAGTGGACGAGTTTTTTTCTGACGTTATTGACGTTATTGTGGGCGGGAGGTTTGGTATTTGGTGGGATTTACGTGGTGTTGTTTGAGGATTTGCTTTTGCGGGAGTGGTTATCGTATCCCACGGGTGTACAGGTGATGTTTGTGATAGGAGCGTTGTTACCCCTGACGGTTCTTTGGTTGATGGGTTACTATATAAGGCAAGCACAAGGTATGTTTTTTCAGGCTGAGAGCGTGAGGATACAGTCGAGTATATTGACGGATCCGTCGAACGAGGCTTTGCAGAGGATTCACCATGTGGCGAAGATATTGCTGGAGCAGATGACGCAGCTTGGTCATGTGAACAACAATGCGTCGAAGAAGCTTGAGGGTTTGACGGATACCTTGAAGTTGCGTACGGATGGTTTGCGAACAACGGGCATGGATGCACAATCGATGTTGACGTCGTCCTTGACGGATATGCAGACGTTGAGTGACAGGATAGAGCATTTATTGAATCGGATATCGATGCAGGGGGACAGTTTTTCTGAGTTGATTAAGGTTGCGGAGGGAGCGTTGAAGAGTGGGAATGATGAGATGTCTGGCTGGCAGGAGCGATTCCGTCATGTGACGGGGACGGCGGAGGAGGCGTCACGTGATTTGTCGCGTATGGGAGAGTCGTTGAAGTCGCAGTTGATCGCGTTGGAAGAGGCGTCGATAGGGGTGACGGCACAATCTGAGCGTCACTTGGGTTCATTTCGTACGGAGACGATGGGGATGTTGGACGAGGTGGGTCGTGCGACTCGGAAGGTGGTTGATGAGGCGAAGGGATTGCAGGAGGATTTGCAGTCGAGTGCGGATCATTTGCAGGTGACGGCGGGTTCGATGAAGGAGAGCAATGCGGAGATTGTGCGAGCGAGTGAGGAGAAGAGCGAGCGTTTGTTGTTGGCGGCGAAGGAGGCGGATCGTTACTTGGATGAGATGGAGGAACGTTTGAAGTTAGGGTTTGGGAGTATGGAGGAGAACATAGAGAAGGTGACGGATCGCTTGGAGGGTGTATTGAAGGTACTGAACAAGGATGATTCGCCGATTAATAATGAGTTGAAGAAGTTTTTGACGGGCATAGAGCAGGTGACGCAACGTTTTACGACGCAAGCGGCGAATTTGGTTTCTGCGTCGCACGTGGCAGCAGAGCGTTCTGAGGCGATTAATGTGCAGTTGGATGAGCAGCGTCGAGATATTTTTCTGAAGGCGGCGAGATATTTGCTGCAGGACATGCACTCGACGTCACTGGATTTGACGCGGGCGTTGGGGGATGAGATTACGGATCAGGAGTTGAAGAGGTTTATGAATGGGGATGCGTCGATTTTCACGCAGAATTTGATAGGGAGGAATTTGGGGAAACTGGAGCGAGAGATTGTGGAGAAGTTGGAGGTGAGCAAGGAGGCGAGGGATTATGCCCTTCGATTTATGCAGCAGTTTGAGCGTTTATTGGACGACGCACGTCAGGTGGACCCTGAGCGGATATTGCAGGCATCATTTATTACGTCTGACATAGGGAAGTTGTATATGGTATTATGTCGTTCGAGTGGCAGAAGGCCGAATCGGCAGTTAACATCGGTAGCGGGAGGAGGCGGGACATGAGCAAGCGAGTAGGGGGCGTAGAGTTTGGGCTGGTGAGAGGAAGAGTTATAGTTGAAGTCGATATTGGGAGTTTGGCGTATACGGGGTGCGTTTGGGGGTTATTTTGAGGATCCGTACAAGGCGAGTGTTGAGGCTTTTCGGGTGGATGGAGGCGGAAGAGAGATGAAGAGAGAGCATCGAGCGAAGGGTGAGCGTGGGGTGTTGAGTGAAGTTTTGGAGGATGCGGATAAGCGTTCGAAGGGAATTAATGTGTCTCCGAGTCGGAAGAAGCTTTTGGAGATGGTGAGGCTTTTGCATCGGAAGCAGCAGAAGGTTTTTGATGATTTGAGTCCTACGCGTCGAGAGACTCTTCGGATGATGGCGGAATTTATGTTGGATGTAGATTCGCATGAAAAGAACAGGGAGTAAAGAGGTTGCGTGGGATAGGGAAGAGTGGAAGGCTGGAGTTGAGGGTGGGGGAAGGCGTGAGATTGCCAAAGCCTTGACTTTGGTGGAGTCGCGGAGTGCTGAAGATCGTGATCGAGCGTTGGAATTGCTGAGTGTATTGTGGGAGGGTCGCAAGGGTTGGCGTAGTGAGAAGATAGGATTTACGGGAGCCCCCGGAGCGGGCAAGTCGTCGTTGATAGGAGCGTTGGGGAAGGCGGTTGCGGAGCGTGGAGAACGCTTGGCGGTCTTGTGTGTGGATCCGAGTTCACCCTTGAGCGGTGGTTCTATTTTGGGTGATAGGTTGAGGATGACGATGTTGTCCGGCTATGAGCATGTGTTTGTGAGGGGCATAGCGTCGGGCAATCATGAGGGAGGATTGTCGCGAGGAGTTTCGGATGCGATCGTGGTGTGTGAGGCGGCGGGTTTTGATAAGATTTTTGTGGAAAGTGGTGGGGTGGGTCAATCACAGACGGCGATACGTTATGTGGTCGATTTTCTTTTGATGGTGGTGTCGCCTGGAGGAGGGGATGATGTTCAGGCGATGAAGCGGGGGTTATTGGAGTTGGTGGATGCGGTGGCGGTGAGCAAGGATGATGGCGTTTTTCGTGCGGATGTGTCGCGGACGGTGAGTGATTTGCGTGCGATGTTGGGCATGGGCGGACGAGATATACCTGTGGTGGGTTGTTCTATTTTGGAGGAGGGGGGATTGGAGGAGGTGGAGAAGGTTTTGGAGGGTGTGGTTGGTTTTGATGAGGAGGTAATGTGGGATCGTATGTGGTTTCAGGTGGAGAGGGATGTGAGAGATTTTTTCTGGAGGGAGTTGGAGGGGGACGAGGGTTTTAGGAGGGTGAGGGAGGAGCTGAGGTCTCGTGTGCGGGAGGGCAATTTGTACCCTGGTTGTGCTGTGGAGGAGTTATGTGGATGGTTGAAGGGTCGCGGGAGAGGATGAGTACTTCGCGTCACCTTGCGTGGCGGCGAGGGAGATTGGGGGAGTTGCGGGCGTGTCTTTATTTGCGAGTGCGTGGGTTTCGTATTTTGGGTCGCAATGTGAGGATGAAGCGAGGAGAGCTTGATGTGATAGCGTGCAGGGGGAGTCTTTTGGTGGTTGCGGAGGTGAAGCGTCGGGATCTATTGGAGGAGGGATTGTTGTCTGTGACGAAGAGGCAGCAAAAGCGTATTGTGGGAGGTTTTGAGGAGTGGTTATCGAAGGAGTATGAACTGGGGAGGGATTGGGGGGACTATGCTATTCGATATGATGTGCTGGTGGTGGGAAGGAATTTTGGTGTGCACCATGAGGAGGATGCGTTTAGGGTTGATTTTTAGGAGAGGAGTTTGGGTTCTTGAGCGATGAGTCGTTTTTTTGTGGAGGCGTAGTCTTGTGCATTGAGTCGAGAGCCGTGTGTTTCGACGACGCGTGCGGCGAATGAGTTAGCGGTTTTTGTGGCGTCGTGGAAGGAGACATTGTGGGTGAGTGCGAAGAGGAATCCTGCGGCGAAGGCGTCGCCGGCCCCGTTGAGGTCGACGACGTGAGAAATGGGGAAAGCGGGTGTATGTTTTACGGTATTTTCTGCGAGGGTGAGTGCGCCTTTGTCTTCGAGGGTGATGGCGGCATTTGTGATTCCGATTTTTTGTAGTTCTGAGCAGGCGTCGGCGGGAGAGGATGTGTTGGTGAGGAGCATAGCTTCTTCTGCGTTGGAGAAGAGGATATTGATGAGGGGTAAGAGTTTGAGGATGGGTTCTTTGTGGTTTCGCACGCATGAGGGGTCTGAGAGGGAGAAGGCGACGGAAGTGTTGTGTTCTTTGGCGGTGGAAGCGGCTTTGATGAAGGCTTGTTGAGCGTCTTCGTGGTCGAAGAGGTATCCTTCGAGGAGGATGGTGTTTGCAGAAGAGATGATGTTGGCAGGGACGTGGTGTGGTGCGAAGTGTGAAGCGGCACCGATGCAAGTGGCCATGGTACGTTTTCCGTCTGGGGTGACGATGACGATACAGCATCCTGTGGGGTGGTCATGTTCGGAGGAAGCGAGGTATGAATCGACATTAATTTTGTTGAGATGTTTTTTGAGTAGGTTTCCGGTATTGTCGTTTCCGACGAGTCCGATGAATCCGGTATTTTCACCGAGTCCTGCGAGTCCGGCGATGGTGTTGCAAGCGGATCCTCCCGGACTTATGGAAGCGGGTTTTCCGAGGAGGTCTCGGAGTTCATTCCACTGGTTGAAGGGAAGGATTTGAGCGGATTCTGGGGTGAGGTCGAAGGGGTCGAGGGAGGGAGTGTGGAAGGTGAGGTCGATGAGGGAGTTTCCGATTCCGACGATCATGGGAGAGGGTTGAGTCATGATATGAAAGTGTCTAGGTTATAGGGACGATGGTTTTGATTCTGTAGTTTATTATGCTGTGATTGTGATAAGAGTGCAAGGGTGCAAGTCTGTTTAATTTGGAGAGGATAGAGCGAGTATGGTAAGGATTCTGGTGATAGAGGGCAATAAGAAGTTGCGACGGGAGAGGTTGAAGGCTCGTTTTGGGGAGACGACGGGAGAGGAATATGGGAAGATGCTGCAGAGTTTGGAGGAGGGT
>CAKMZR010000079.1 GCA_929200455.1 uncultured Alphaproteobacteria bacterium
CGCACCATGACAGAAAAACTTGAAAAGAAAAAATACGATCCAAAGGTCCGTAAGCATGTTCTCTTTCGGGAGGCAAAAATTAAATAACCCCTCTTTCACCTGCACCCCCGGCCCAAAAATCCTCCGGCCCGAAAACCCCAGAGAAATTCTCACCTCAACCCCACCAAACCCGTATACCCCATCTTTAATACCTCAGAGAGATGACAAGGTAGAGCTCTCGGGCCCTTCAATCTTCTTGCTCCATGAACACAACTCTTACCATCGGAACTAGAGAATCTCCTCTCGCTCTCCTGCAAACCCAAAGAGTTGTAGATGCTCTCACCCTCCTAGGGTTCAAAAGCCGCATCGTCCCCATAAAAACAAAAGCAGACCGCTTCCTAGACAAACCTCTCGTCGACATCGGCGGAAAAGCACTCTTCTCACGAGAACTCGACCAAGGACTCATTTCCCAATCCCTCGACCTTTGCGTACACTCCCTCAAAGACCTCGAAGCAGAACTTCATCCAGACCTCCACATCATCGCTACTCTCAAAAGAGACAACCCCTATGACGTGTGCGTCCTAAAACCATCAGACACGCCAAAAACCCCAACACCTCCCGAACTTTTATGGCCCTTCCTGCCAAAACACGCCGTCGTCGGAACATGTGCTCCCAGAAGAAAAGCGTTCCTCCTCCATCATCGACCAGACCTCACAATCCTACCCCTACGCGGCAATATCCAAAAACGACTCGAAACCCTTCACCAACAAAATCTCGACGCCATCATCATCGCAAAAGCCGCCCTCGATAGACTCAACCTCAACCTCCCTCAAAGCTACACACTCAAACCAGAACTCATGCTGCCCGCGTGTTCTCAAGGAGTCATCGCCGTCGTCTCCCGCAAAAACGCCTTCCCATCCCCCTACCACAACCCCGAAATCTCATCACCCCTTGCTCCCCTAAACCATACAACCACAGCCCTCTCATCTCGCGCAGAAAGAATGAGCCTCTCCCTACTCGGTTGTTCTTGCCAAAGCCCCGTTGCCGCCTTCGCTTACAAAAAAAATCAAAACCTACACCTATCTTCTGCCATCCTCTCTCCACAAGGAAACGAAATCTATCAAGAGTCCTCCTCCCAACCCCTCCTCGAAAAACCTGAAAACCTACCCGAAAACCTAGGCGAAACAGTCGGACAGAAACTCCTACACTCACTCCCAAATTCCCTCATCTCTCAACTCAACCTCACACCCAGAACAACCTCAAAAACAACCTCTAAAACACTCTTATGAATACTTCCAACACCTGCATCCTCGTCACAAGACCCAGAGCCGAATCGCTACAAATCCAAAAAGACCTCAACGCAAAAGGATACCGCGTCATCCAAGCCCCTCTCCTCACCATCAAACCCTTCCTGCAAAAACCCCTAGAAGGTGAACTCCCCGCAACCATTCAAGGTTGGATCTTCTCCTCCTCAAACGGTGTCCTTCACACAAAAAGAGTCTTCTCACACCACCCCCTCTTCTCCTCCATTTGGTCACACCAAAGCGCCATCGCCGTCGGACCCACAACCGCTCAAGCCCTCAAAACCTCAGGATTCTCTCGCGTCATCGTCGCCCAACCCCACAACAGCGACGGACTCTTCCAAGCCGCAATCGACACCTTCGAACCCGATAGAGGCACCGTCATCCACCCCGGAAATCTACACGCCATAGGACGCATCGTCGAACGGCTTCAACAAAAAAATCTCGACGCACGCCACATACCCCTCTACCACACACAATCCCTCCCAGCCCTACCCTCCCACGTCATCCGCGCCTTCCGCGACCACACACTCACACACATCATGCTCTTCTCCATCCAAACCGCACAAACCCTTCTCCAACTCGTCAAAAAACACGAAATCTCTCACCTGCTGTCCTGCTGCTCTTGCCTTTGCCTAAGCCACGCCATCAAAGACATCGTCCAAGAACTCCCTTGGAAAGAACATGCCGTCGCCAAAAATCCCCTCTACCACGACATGTGCGAACTCCTGCCGAAATTCTAGATTTTTCCTCCTCCTTCATGTAGGATCACAATAACTCAGTTCAAAAATATTCTCCCACCCAGCCACGCCCAAAACCCATATCCTCACGCACGCTTCCATGAACCCTCCCAAAACACCCAAAAAATCCGCCAAAAAAACACAACCCTCCCCCACGTCTTCTCAAGACATCCCTTCCCAAGCCAATCCGCAAAATACGCTCCCCAAAGAAACACCGCCCCCTCACGCCAAAACCAAAATAGGTACCCTCATCTTCTTCCAACTCCTCTTCTCCTTCTCCCTCATAACCCTCTTCATCGCAGGAATCCTCTTCCAAGACGTTTGGGAACCTCCCCTCAGAAAAACGCTCAATCTCCCCAGTCCCCAATCTCAAAACCAAGAACATATCCAACAAACCCTCAATACCCTCCTCTCTCCCTACGCATCCTCTCAACAAAAAATAGAAAAAAATCTCAACACCATCACCAGCACCATCTCCGGCCAAAATCAACAACTCCATCGTGAACTCCTCCTCGCAAATATCCGACTCCTCAACCTCTCCCTGCACCAAAAAAACACAGAATCTTCCCAAGACCCTAGCCTCATACCCAGCCTCTCTCGTCTTGACACACAAAACCTCCTGAATCTGTCCGTCCTCGATCCCTACCAAAAACCCAACTTCCTTTCCTCCTCCCTCCTCGCACATGCATGGCAAAAACAAGTCTCCTGCCCCCGCAACACCCCCGCGACACCCCCTCCTCCAAAACCCAAAAACCAAAGCCGAGACAAGGCCCCAGAACCTGAAACCTCCTCCTTTTGGACATACCTAACCCAATCCTTCAAAAATATTGTCCAAATTACACCCATTGAACCGTCCCCCTCTACACACGCCCCCGCCCCGGCCACGCCCTCAGCAGCCTCCCAAACCCAAACATGCGTCCTCTGGCATACCCAAATCGCTTCCCTCTTGAAAAATCATCAACTCCAAAAAGCTCTCGACACCCTCGCTACACCCCCCCATAACCTCAAAATCGACACCAACCCCTGGACAGAACACATCAAAACCCTCATCTCCCTAGACACCCAAACCCAAGAATGGCTACGCCTTCTCGATTCCCCCGCTCCATAAGCAATTCCCCAGCCCCTTAACCAAAAAAATCTCATGATTCGACTCCTCGTCTTCCTACTGCAAATCGCCTCCCTCGTCATCGCCTTCTTGTTTCTTCGCACCACAGCCGGCATGACTTCTTTCGTATGGGACTCCTGGAAAATCGAAATCCATACCTCCTTCGTCGTCCTCGGAATCCTCCTCCTCCTCTTCCTCGCTATGTGGATCGTCTCCCTTTGGTTTTCTTGGCAGCGGTTTTTTGACCGTCGGAAACTCCTCAACCAACAAAAACAATCCCAACGCGTCCTTGATCTCCTCCTCCTCACACGAGAACACGACCTCAAAGGACTCAACTGCCAACCCCTCCTCAAAGAAAGCCTCTCCCTAAGCGAAAAACACCCCTATACCGCCCTCGTCCAAGCAGAACAAACCCTCAAAAAAGGCAACCTCGCCGCCGCAGAACAAGAATTCTTATCCCTACTCTCACACAAAAAAACCGCTCTGCCGGCACGAGTCGGCCTCTTCAACATCGCCATAGAACAACAAAAGCCTCATGACGTGTTTGCATGGGGTCAAGAAATCCTCAGTAGTGCCCCTCAGGCTCCCTTCGTCCATGAAAACCTCCTCAGAGCATGTCAGGAATCCCCAGAACTCTCCCAAATTTATGCCAAAAAAATTGCAACCCTCCTCAAACCCAAAACCCTCGCAGAACACAAAAACTTAAGAAACCTCTATAGCGAATGGCTCATGGATCAATCCCGACAAAAAACCCTCTCCGCAAACCCCGCAAAAAAAAATCAAAAAGAAGCCATCGATCTCGCCGCAAAAGCCTTCAAAATCAATCCCCATCACCTCTCCTTCGAACGCATGGTGCGAAGCCTCGTCGAAAGCAAAAACCCTCGCCACCTCAAAAAAGCAAGCAACCTCATCGCCTCCCATTGGGACTCTTTTGCGTCCCTCACCCTCGCCAGACTCTACCGCGACACCATCCTCGAACATATTCCTCCCCTCCAAAGACTCACAGAACTGCGAAAACTCGTCTCTGCACACCAAAATCAAGAAGAATGGGTCCAAGCCACAGGCGATATCATCCTTGCTGAAACCCTCATCATAAACGGAATCAATGGTGAAGCCCTCGCCCTACTCCAATCCTTCCAAAAAAAATACCCCCTCCAACACCAAGAAACCCTCGCAACACTCCTAGAACAACTTCAAGACGCTCAACCCAAAAAAAAATCAAAAATTTCTCCACCCGACCCTCTCAAAATACCCCCAGATGTCCCTTTGCAAATCCCTCAAAACAAACAACACAAAAAAAACACCTCCTGACATCTTGCCTCTCTCTTGCCAACACTCTATAAAGAACTTGTTGGGGGCAAAGAAGAAGGGAATATCCCAATATCCGTCCGAGCCCTTGTTTGGGGCTTATCTTTATAAGGACACGCCTTGATCTCGGTCTTGAAGACCTATTCCTAGGCTTACCTTTATAAAGACACGCCTTGGACTTGGTCTCGAAAGTCCGTGACGGATATATTTCTCAGGAGACGTAGACCTCAAGGTCATCGTCTCTGCAACCGTACTTCTTTGCCTTCTCTCTTTTGTTTTTTATTTCTATCCATAAAAGGTTTGGTTTCTATGTTACTTCTTGTCATCGCTTGTGGTCTTATCGCTATCATCTACGGTTTTGTCACCAGCCACGCCATACTCAAAGCCCCTTCCGGTAACGAAAAAATGATTGCCATATCCGAAGCCATCCAAGAGGGCGCTCGGGCTTATCTCAACCGCCAATATTCGACTATCGCCGTTGTCGGCATTATTGTCGCCGTCATCTTGGCTTTCTTCCTTTCCATTCTTTCTGCCGTCGGCTTTGTCATTGGGGCCGTCCTTTCCGGCGTCGCCGGCTATGCCGGCATGCTCATCTCTGTTAGAGCCAACGTCAGAACCACAGAAGCCGCGCGTCATAGCCTCGGAGCCGGCCTCAAAATGTCCTTCCGAGCAGGTGCCGTCACCGGTATCCTCGTCGCAGGACTCGCACTCCTTTCCGTTGCCATATTCTATTACGTCCTCCTCTCTCAACACTTGTCAGGACGTGAACTCATCGATCCCCTCATCGCCCTCTCCCTTGGGGCTTCCCTCATCTCCATCTTCGCACGCTTGGGCGGCGGAATCTTCACAAAAGGGGCTGATGTCGGGGCGGATCTCGTCGGAAAAGTCGAAGCCGGCATCCCAGAAGATGACCCCAGAAATCCAGCCGTCATCGCCGATAACGTCGGCGATAACGTCGGCGACTGTGCCGGCATGGCCGCAGATCTTTTCGAAACCTACGTCGTCACCATAGCCGCAACCATGGTCCTTGCCCAACTCTTCAACCTCGGAGAACTCATCGTACTCTACCCCCTCGCCATCGGCGGCGTCTGCCTGCTCGCAAGCATCATCTCCACATACTTCGTCCGACTCAACGCCAATAACGACATCATGAAAGCCCTCTACAAAGGCTTCTTCGGTAACGTCATCATCGCAGGAATCGCTCTCTACCCCATCACGTCCCTCACCATCGGAACCTCCATTCCCTACCAAGTCGGTGAACACACCTTCACAGGTACAGAACTCTACATTTGCGCCCTCATCGGACTCATACTCACCTCCTTCCTCATATTCGTCACAGAATATTATACCTCAACACAGTACAGACCCGTACTTTCCATCGCCAAAGCATCCGAAACAGGACACGGAACCAACGTCATTCAAGGACTCGCCATCTCCTTGGAAGCCACCGCCGTTCCCGCTCTCCTCATATGTGTCGCCATTATCGCCACTTACTCCCTCGCCGGACTCTTCGGAATCGCCATCGCCGTCACCGCTATGCTCGCTCTTGCCGGTATGGTCGTCGCACTCGATGCCTACGGACCCGTCACAGACAACGCCGGCGGAATCGCTGAAATGGCTAACCTCGACGAAGCCGTACGTCATACCACAGACGCTCTCGACGCCGTCGGAAATACCACCAAAGCCATCACAAAAGGATACGCCATCGGTTCTGCCGGACTCGGGGCTCTCGTCCTCTTCGCCGCTTACACAGAAGACCTCAGACACTTCTTCCCTCACACCAACGTCAACTTCTCCCTCGACAATCCTTACGTCATCATCGGCTTGCTCACAGGGGGACTCATTCCCTACCTCTTCGCCTCTCTCGGCATGACCGCCGTCGGACGGGCCGCCAGTGCCGTCGTCGTCGAAGTCCGGAGACAATTCAAAGAAATCTCAGGAATCATGGAAGGGGACACCAAACCAGATTACGGAAATTGTGTCGATATGCTCACAAAAGCCGCCATTCGCGAAATGATACTCCCCTCTCTCCTTCCCGTCCTTTCTCCCATCGTGCTCTACTTCTGCATCTACGCCATCGCAGACCAGGCAAGTGCTTTTGCCGCCGTCGGGGCTATGCTCCTCGGGGTCATCATCACAGGTTTCTTCGTCGCCGTCTCCATGACCGCCGGAGGAGGTGCTTGGGATAACGCCAAAAAATATATCGAAGACGGACATCATGGCGGGAAAGGCTCCCAAGCACACAAAGCCTCCGTCACAGGTGATACCGTCGGCGACCCCTACAAAGATACCGCAGGACCCGCCGTCAACCCCATGATCAAAATCACCAATATCGTCGCCCTCCTCCTCCTCTCAGGTCTCGCCGTCTAACAAGGAAAAAACACATCATGACAGAAGAACAACCAGACCCAAAAAAAGGACTCATGCACGGGAAAAAAGGCATCGTCCTCGGAATCGCCAATAACCGATCCATCGCTTGGGCCATCGCTTCCGCCCTCAGACGCGAAGGCGCGGAAATCGCCATCACCTACCAAGGCGACATCTTCAAAAAAAGAGTCATACCCCTTGCAGAAACCCTCCAAAGCCCCATCGTCGAAAATTGTGACGTCACAGACGACGAATCCGTCGCACTCCTTGCTCAAAAACTCAAAAATCAATGGGGCTCTATCGACTTCATCGTCCATGCCATCGCCTACACAGAAAAAGAAAACCTCAAAGGAAGCTACCTCCAAACCACAAAAGAAAACTTCGCCAAAACCCTCGATATCTCTTGCTTCTCCCTCACAAAATTATGCCAAGAACTCACACCCCTCATGAAAAATGGCGGCAGCATCATCACCCTCACCTACTACGGTGCAGAACGATACGT
>CAKMZR010000080.1 GCA_929200455.1 uncultured Alphaproteobacteria bacterium
CATCATGCCCCACATAACCATGCGTATCCGAACCGCATATCCCCGCATACGCCATCTTCACCAATGACTCATCATCTCCCCACGTCTCCACATCAGGCACCTCCCTCACATGAACTTCCCTCGGACCCTCATACACAAGTGCTCTCACTCGCCTACCCCCAACGCAAATTTTTCTCCCGGAAAATACTTCTCCAGACGCACATCCGCTGTCCGTGCATGAGCCTCCATACCCTCAAGGCGAGAGATCCTCGCACAGGCAGAACCTATACTCCTATTCGCCTCACGCGTCATCTTTTGCCACGTCACCGTCTTCATATATTTCCCCACATAAAGTCCTCCAGAATACCGTGCCACTCCCTTTGTCGGAAGTACATGATTCGGACCCGATACCTTGTCTCCATAAGCCACCGTCGTCTCCTCACCCAAAAATAACGAACCGTAATTGCCCAAATGTTCCAACCACCAATCCTCATCCGATGCCTGAACCTGCAAGTGCTCAGGGGCATAGCGATCCGATACCTCCACCGCCTCCTCCCTGCTCTCCACATAAATCACCTCCCCATAATCAGCCCACGCCGCTCGTGCATTGTCTCCGTTCAACTTAGGCAACGTCTCAATATATTCCTCCACAAGAACCTTCACCTCCTCCCCCAACTTCTCGTCCAACGTCACCAACCACACAGGTGAATTGTATCCATGCTCCGCCTGTCCCACCAAATCCCACGCCACAATATGAGGATCCGAACCCCCGTCCGCTATCACCAGACTCTCCGTCGGACCCGCAAACATATCAATACCCACGCGACCATACAAAATCCTCTTCGCCTCCGCCACAAATTGATTGCCAGGTCCCACCAATATGTCCGCAGGACGTGCTCCAAAAAGTCCAAACGCCAAAGACGCTATCCCCTGAACACCCCCAAGCTTCAAAACCCTATCCACTCCACACACATCAAGTGCATACAATATCGATGCAGGCACACTCCCATCCTTCAATGGCGGCGTCGTCGCCGTAATATCAGAAACCCCCGCGACTTTTGCCGTCATCACCGTCATCACCGCAGACGCCACATGACTGTAACGACCCCCAGGAACATAACAACCCGCACTCCCAACAGGAATATGCTTCTGTCCCGCTACCAAACCCTCCACAATCTCCAACTCACACGAACCCATACTCGCAAGCTGTGCCTCCGCAAACTTCCTCACATTATCCGCCGCAAAACAAATATCTTCTCGCAAGCGTTCGTCCACCCGAGATTTCGCTCCCTCCCGCTCCTCGTCGCTCACCAAGACCTCACCCGTCAAACCGTCAAACTTACGCCCGTACTCACGGGCCTTCTCCTCACCACCCTCCTCTATCTCACGCAACATCAACTCTACCGCTTCACGCACATCACCCTCTCCCGTCGCCGAGTGCTTCGCCGCTTTCTTCAAATATCTCATCTCTTCCCTTTTATTCCTGATCTTCTCCAAACCCAAAACATACTATACCCAAAAACAAAAAAATTCTAGGCTTATTATGAACCTATCTCTTCCGCTCGATCACGGGCCGCCGTCACCGCTTGTTCCAAAACCTCCCGCAACCCCACACCCTCTCCATCCAAATAACGAAAAGCCGCCTCCGTCGTCCCCCCCTTGCTTATCACACCCTCCTTCAAAGACCTCACGCCCACGCCTTGTGCACGAGAAACCTTCACCATCTCTGCTGCTCCCTCCACAACCCTCAAGGCCAACTCCTCCGACAACTCAGAATCCAAACCCAAAGACTCCCCAAGCAATCCCATCAACTCTATGTAATAAAAAACATAAGCAGGACCACTCCCAGATAGTGCCGTCACCACATTCATAAGCCCCTCATCCTCTATCCACTCGTTCCTTCCACAACCCCCATACCACCCATCTATCTTCTCACGATCACCCGCACTCAATTCCTCGTTTCCCATAGACACCATCATTCCCTTACCCACAAGAACAGGCGTGTTCGGCATCATACGTACCCACTTGCGGTCTCCTCCCAAAAAACTTGCCAATCTCTCAAGACCCACGCCCGCCATCACAGACACATGAATCACATCCTCCCCCAAAAAATTATACCCACACACCACATCTTCGCTCACCTGCGGCCTCACACAATAAACCACCATTTCCACATCCCCCGTCCGTCCAGACGCTCTCAATGTCTCCACATCCTCATACACACATGCTCCCAAACCCAACGCAATCCCACGGCGACCCTCGTTCACCTCCACCACGTCCACCGCCCAACCCTCTTCACGCCAACAGGACAAAAAAGCAAAACCCATATGTCCACAACCCACAAGAAGTATACGACCCGCCATCACATTCTCCCTCCCAAAATATTATGACCACCACCGTCTCGCTCATAACACCAACAGTCCACAATATGATCATACACCATACCCACCGCCTGCATATAAGCATACACAATCGTCGTACCCACAAAACTCATACCCCTACGCTTCAAATCTTTCGACATATTATCACTCTCCTTCGTCGAAGTCGGCACTTCCTCAGAACTCTTCCACGCGTTCACTATCGTCTTTCCCCCCACAAATCCCCACAAATAACTATCAAAACTCCCATACTCTTCGCAAATAGAAAGACAAACCTTCGCGTTCTTCCTTGCCGCATACACCTTCAAGCGATTCCTCACAATCCCCTCGTCTTGCAAAGCCGTCTCAAGTTCCGTGTCCGTCATGTTCGCCACACGCTCAATCTCAAAACCATGAAAAACCCTTCGGTAACCCTCCCTCTTCTTCAAAATAATCTCCCAACTCAAACCCGCTTGTGCTCCGTCCAAAATCAATTTCTCAAACAACGCCCGATCATCATGCTCCGGCATACCCCACTCCTCATCATGATAACACGCATAAAACTCCTTCCCCTTCCCGCCTCCAAAACAACGCTTCAATTCCTCACTCTTCATCAAAAAAATCCCCCAATCCATAAACCCTCTTCGCATTCTCCACAAAAAAACGATCCTCACCATCCACTCCCACGTAACCTCGCAAGTCCTCCACAATCTCCCCATAACCCCTCATCAACTTATCCACAGGGTAATTGCTCCCAAACATAACCCTCTCCATCCCAAAAAATTCCAAAAGCCCGTCCATCACATACCCCACTCCCCCACGCTCCCAACTCTTATCATACATACCATAGCCCGACATCTTCACACTCACATGATCCAACTCACCCAATAACTTCATGCCCTCCCGCCATCTCTTCCTTCCCTCATCCCCCAAATCATAAGGAGAACCCGCATGATCAATCACCACAGGCACGCCCTCATAACGCGACAAAAACTCCGCCGCTTCCCTCATCTGCTCCGGGTATAACTGCAAGTCAAAAATTAAACCCTCCTCTGCCAAAAGCACAAACTGATCACGCCACCTCTCATCCCTCAAATAGTCACATGCCGCAAAACTTATATCCTCACGACCCTCAATCCTACTCAAAATCTGCCTCACACCACAAAAACGATCAAACGCCTTGTGCCTCTTCAACATCCCCTCCGCATCCTCGCGCGACAAATCTACAAAACCCACAATCACAAGCGGAAAATCAAAACCGTCTGCCAAGCCTTGCACAAACTCCGTCTCCCTCACAGGGTCCTTTATACCCCCGTCACTCTGAACATGCACAGAACCCAAAATACCCCCGTACTCCCCCACATACTCCTCCAGCAAATAATCCCTCTGAATCAGACTCGGGTCTCCAAAGGGCTTCACCTCTCCCTTCCTACGCAACCACACATAACCCACGTCAGGTTCCAACGTCTCCGGATTCCAAAGATGATGGTGCGAGTCTATCACCGATCTCAAAACCATCAACCCCGTCTTCCCACATCAAAAACTTCTCCCATCCGCTCCATCACATCCACTCCCATCTGCAACAACAAGTCCAAAACATCAAGGGGTACCCAATTCTCCCTTATCTTACCTTCATGGTGCAAATAAAAATCCATCACGCGCATCGTCACCTCACGACCACTCGGCGGCAAACCCATAAAACCACCTCCCTTGTGCTCCGCCAAAACACTCGGCCACCCCCCCGTCACAGAATAATGTCCGTCTCCAAAACTAACATAATGCCCACCTCCGTACTTCTCCTTCTTCTCCGCTACACTATCCCACTGCTTCCCTCCCAAACGATTCGGAAATGCTTTGCGAAACGGCAACTGATGTCCTCGCACAAATCCCTCAAGACCTCGCGTCGTACCAATACCACTCGGACCATACCACATCATATGTTCATGCCAGTACGCCTTCTGGGCAGAATCCAAAAAACTCTCCACCGTCATCGACTTCTCATCGTCATGAGATGCCAGGGCCTCGTGCATCCCCAACGTCTGCCTCAGACTCTCTCGACCCTCCTCCTCATCCGTCTCATACAACACCAAACCGTCCCCCGTTATCGGACCATACCACACACCCTCACTCCCCAGACTCAACGCCAGTGGACAAAATCCACTCTGACGCATCACGTCCAGAATATCCCATAGACACGAACTCTGAACGATACGACCCTCTGAATCCAATGCGTAAACCTCACCATAGCGAATACTCGTCGTCTTACCCGTCGGCGGAATCGTAAGCCAAGAATGACAAAAAGTTCCACTGTAACAACCCACACACGCCACATAATCACGACCCCCCGTAGTCCCCCCCAACACAATCATATCACGACGCTCCAAATCCGGAAAACTCCTCCAAAGACCCGCGTACACCCCCGATAGAACCTCAGGCAATCCCCTCTTCTCATTCAACGGATGAGAACCCCTCCAATGCACATCTTCCCGGTAAAGACTAGACAGCAATTTCTCGTCCTTCTTACTCATCAATTCATACAGCAAGCCGTAAAGACGCCTCTTATTCTCAAGGGGAGAACTCATCATTTTTCCTTAAATTTTCACAAAACAATACCCTTTTCCCTCCACCCATCTTGCATTGGACTTCCGTCTATGTCAATATTCCCTTCAGTTTTTTACACCCCTCAACAAGGAGCAATCTTGTGGTATCCGTATCCCTCAAAAATGTCAGCAAAAAATGGGGAAGCGTCGTCGGCGTCAAAGAAACCAATCTCGAAATCCAAAGTCAAGAATTTATCGTCTTCCTCGGACCCTCAGGTTGCGGAAAAACTACCACCATGCGTATGATCGCAGGACTCGAACAACTCTCAAGTGGCGAAATCCTCATCGATGGACGCAACGTCAGCCACCTCGAACCCAAAGACCGCGATATCGCTATGGTCTTCCAAAGCTACGGACTCTACCCAAACCTTAGCGTCTACGAAAATATTCGCTTCCCCCTCAAAGTCAGAAAAATCGACAAATCTTCTCACGATGCCCGAGTGAGAAAAGCCGCAGACAGAGTCGAACTTGGACCCTTACTCGATAGAAGACCCAAAGAACTCTCAGGAGGACAACGACAACGTGTCGCCCTTGCTCGTGCCATCGTGCGTGAACCCCACGTCTTCCTCATGGATGAACCCCTCTCCAACCTCGACGCAAAACTTCGAATCTCCACGCGCGCACAACTCAAAAATCTCCAGAGAGAACTCAAAGCCACCACCATCTACGTCACCCATGACCAAATCGAAGCCATGACACTTGCAGACAGAGTCGTCGTCATGAGCAAAGGCGAAATCCAACAAGTCGGAACTCCAGAAGACATCTACGACAAACCCGCAAATACCTTCGTCGCAGGATTCATCGGAACCCCTTCCATGAACCTCATTCGTGGGAACCTCCACAACTCCTCCCTCTCCTCGGACTCCTTCTCCATACGCAATGTACACTCAGACCTCTCAGGAGACATTACCTTCGGAATCCGTGCAGAAGATAGCTTCCTCGCATCAGAAGAAGACGCTCAACTTTCCGCAAAAGTCTTCAGCTTCGAACTCCTCGGTGAAGCCACCATGATCACCCTCGATATAGGAAACTCTCAGTACCTCGCCGTAAGATGCAACAAAAACTTCCGCGTCAATGCAGGCGAAATCGTCCATGTCGCTTTCAAAAAAGATGCATCCCACTTCTTCGATACACTCTCAGGAGACCGGCTATGAAAACCCAAACCTTCTCTCACCTCACCCTCGATAATGACCTCACCAAAACCCAAGAAAGTATGGACGTCATCTCCAAAATGGGTGAAGCCCTCGAAAATAATGACCACAATATGGCAAAATACTTCCACGAATCCTTTCAGTGGAAAGGCAATTACGGATGCGGAGAAAAACAAAATCTCGCCCACTTTCGGACAGGATGGCAACTCCCCCTCAGAAAAGCTTTCTCCGACAGAAAATATATTACCGAAGCCCAATTCGCCCAAGGAGAATGGGTCGCGGCTTTCGGCTATATCGACGCCCTGCACTCCGGCGAATTTATGGGAATCAAACCCACCCTCAAACGCGTCGTCATCAAATTCATGGACGTCTGGAACGTCAAAGACAAAAGAGTCGCCAATAATTGGGTCAATGTCGATTTCCCCCACCTCCTCGCTCAGCTCGGAGTCGATGTCTTCGACGGAAAAGGGTGGGAACATATCCACTCACCAGAGACCCACAATCCTGAATGAAAAATCACACCCTCTGGATCAAAAATCCTCTCGCCGTCTACGTCGATGACCAGCAAGACGCATCTTCCGGCATTGTCGTCAAAAACGGCAAAATACGCGAACTCATCGCAAAAGGGAAAAAACCCTCAGAAGTCGTCGACGAAGAATTCGACGCCTCCTCTTGCGTCCTACTCCCTGGACTCATCAATACCCATCACCACTTCTACCAAACCCTCACAAGAGCATTTCCAGCAGCCCTCAATGCAGAACTCTTCGACTGGCTCAAAGCCCTCTATCCCGTCTGGGCACACATCCAGCCACACATGCTCTTCTACGCCACAAAACTCGCCCTTAGCGAACTCCTCCTCTCGGGATGCACCACCTCCAGCGACCACCACTACCTCTTCCCCGCCCAACTCTCAGACGCTATCGATATCCAAGTCAAAGCCGCAAAAGAACTCGGAGTTCGCGTTGTCCTTACACGCGGTTCCATGAACTTAAGCGTCAAAGATGGCGGACTCCCCCCACAATCCGTCGTCCAAGATGCAGACACCATCCTCTCAGATAGCGAACGACTCATCAAATCATACCATGAAGACACTCAAGGGGCCATGATACAAATCGCTCTTGCTCCTTGCTCTCCCTTTTCCGTCACCACAGAACTCATGAA
>CAKMZR010000081.1 GCA_929200455.1 uncultured Alphaproteobacteria bacterium
CCTAGAGCGAATCTCTTCCTCGCGCGGACTCAGTGTATACGGCTTCTTCCATCACT
Source organism: uncultured Alphaproteobacteria bacterium (assembly GCA_929200455.1). Classification (GTDB taxonomy): domain Bacteria; phylum Pseudomonadota; class Alphaproteobacteria; order CAKMZR01; family CAKMZR01; genus CAKMZR01. The sequence goes on from CAKMZR010000081.1 coordinate 57, forward strand.
CCTCACAGGCCTCATCATGAATAATTCCAAAAACATACTCATCACCCTCTCGGGAAATCCCATAGACCCTAATGACTGTCAATACTTGCAGAAAAAACCAAACCTCTCCATACAACAATACTTCATGCAAGTCAGGCACCTCATCCCTCCCTCCCTACCCGTCATCGCATTTCTCAACCAAAAACCTATACTCAGGACTCAATGGACTCTCACCTGCCTCAAAGAAAACGATAACCTCACCTTCTCATCAGTACCACAACGTGAAGTCGTCGCTTCCGCCCTCACCCTTTTCGCCGTCGCCGCAAGCGGCCCCATCGGCATCGGCATCGGAGCAGGACTCTTCGGTGCCGGAACTCTAGGGGCCACACTCACCGCTACCGCTTTTTCTACAGCCTTCGTCGGCATCATCGGAACCGCCGCTTGGAGCTCCGTCGCTCCCTCGCAAAGTCTCGGACTCTCTCCAAGAAGCCCCTCATACTCCCTCTCATCTCAAGCCAATAATATCAGAAATGGACAGCCCGTACCCGTCATTTACGGTACCCACCGCATCGTTCCAGACCTCATCTCCGCTCCCTACTCCAGATTCGAAAATAAAGGTAAACAAGTACTCTACCAACTCTTCGCCGTCGGACATGGCGAATTCAATGTCTCAAAAGCCACCATCGGATCCTCCAAACTCACACTCGCAGAACACGGCTTCTCCTCAGACACCAGCATCAAAAAACCAAATACAACCCTTCCCGTCGTCAATGGACTCTGGCACGTCATCAGCGGAAACGTAAGCAACTTCACCCTCGAACAAGAACTCGGATTCTCAGACCCCGTCCAAGTCGGCTCACCATCCTTCCCCATAAAAACTATCGAAGTCGATATATCCCTACCCCAAGGACTCTACGCCAATAGCCCCGCAGATCGCACAAACGCTACCCTCAATATCCACATCCAATACCGCGTACTCGGAACAGCATCTTGGTCAAATATTCCCAATACCTTCTCCTCTTCCGGCGGAAGCCAAGATACCACCTACCCCCCTCAAATCTCCTTCACGAATAACGAAATCTCTTTCCAAACCTCTTCCGCTCATCCCATTCGATACAGTTTCGCATGGAATGTCACAAATCCCGGAACCTACGAAGTCCGCGTAAAACGTGTCACCGCCCCCTCCTCTAGCCTCTTCTCTCGTGCCGTCTGGACCGGACTCAAAGGATTCCTTCATAGCCCTCCACGATCATACCCCATCTCCACATTCCCTCTCAAACTCGTCGCCAATGCATCCACCACAGGAGCATCTGCCAGAACCATCGCTCTCCACGTCACGCGAAAAATTCGATCCTATGACCCCGTCACAAAATGGTCCAAACCCACCGCATCCCAAAGTATACCCTTCGCCATCGCCGATATGCTCACAAACTCCACCTACGGTGCCAATATTCAAGACCAATATATCGACCTCGACGCACTCCACAAACTCGACGCATCCCTGCCTTCTCACCACACCTTCAACGCCGTCTTCGACCAGTCCCTCACCCTATGGGACGCCCTCAGGCGTACCGCAAGATGTGCAAGAACTTCCATCTATATCCAAGGCGGCAAAATAAGATTCTCTCGTGACGGCGAAATTTCAACACCCGTCACCCTCTTCTCAACCCACAATATCGTCAAAAATAGCTTCTCCCTACACCACAGACTCGACAGCCAAGATACCCCCGATAAAGTCATCATCGAATACATCAACCCCGTCTCATGGCTCTCAGAAACCGTCTCCGCTCAAGCAGAACACAACTTCCAGCCCATCAATACTCTCAGACTTCCCCTCTTCGGATGCACAAACTCTCAACACGCTCAAGATGAAGCTCAGTTCATCCTCACAAGCTCTCAAAACAAAAGACGAGTCATCCAATTCGATACAGAACTCGACGGACTCCTACCCGTGTTCGGGGATACCATCGCAGTCTCCCACCCCCTACCCTCATGGGGAACCTCAGGATTCATCACCGCCTTCGAACCCGAAAATAATTCCCTCTCCCTCTCTCAAGCCATCAACTCTAACGGCTATATCGTCATCCGTAGCCCCAACGGAAATATCATCGGTCCCTTCTCCATCTCTCCATCATCAAAAGAAAAAAATAATAACATCGTCACCATCTCAGATGCCCAACTCGATACCCAACCCATCATCAAAGCCCTACAATACCCTCAAAGCACACCCTTCGCATTCGGAGAAAGTAACCACTCCTGGGCCGCCAAAGCCAAAATTATCTCCATCAGACCCAAAAGTCGTCACATAGTCTCCATCGAAGCCCTCGTCGAACAGATCAACGATTAGGCAAAAGAACCAACGACAAATCAGGCCACAACGCCACCACAAACCACACCAACAATAACGACAACAAATAAGGTACCGTGTATTTCAAAAGTCGGAAATACGGTATACCCGTCACTCCACTCGCCACATACAAATTCAATCCATACGGCGGCGTGATAAATCCTATCGCATCCCCTATCAAAAATACAACCGCAAAATGTATAGGATCCACTCCCATGTTATGCGCTATCGGAGCCAAGATCGGCGCCAATATAATCGTGTTCGGCAAACTCTCTAGCACCGTTCCCGCCAACAACACGATCGCCATCGCCGTAAACAATACCGCATAATAACCTCCCATGCCCGTCACAAAAGACTCTATCACGTCTCGCGCGCCCAAAAGAGACAGTATCTGCTGCATCACCACCGATATCGCAATAAGTGGAGCCAAAATACCCGTAATCTGAGCAGAACGCATCACGATCGAAGGAACCTCGTCCCAACGAAAACCCTTCACCACCAACATTCCACCAAGACTCCTATCCTGAAAATCCTCTCGATCCTCCTCTTCCCTAAATCCTATAAACTTACTCACCCCATAACTCACCAATCCCACTATCAGGCAAAATCCTACCGTCACACCCGCCGCTTCCGTCGGCGAAAACTTACCCGTGTATATACCCCACAACACCAAACCTATCGCAAAAAATCCTAACCACGCTCCAAACGCTGTCTTCATAATGCGAGAAAAATTCCACGTTATCAAATGTCCCCAGCCGTTCAGCTTACAAACAAACCAACACACCAACTGCATCCCACATACCATCAAAATTCCAGGAATAATACCTCCCACAAATAAATCCGATATCGGCAAATTCATCATAAATCCATACACAATGAATATAAGCGAGGGCGGAATAATAATACCCACCGTTCCACCCGCTGCCGCCGTCGCCGCCGCAAACCTCTCATCATAACCACCCTTCTTCATCTCAGGATACATAATCCCACCTATAGTCGCCGTCGTCGCAGAATTAGAACCCGATATCGCCGCAAACAATCCACACGCTCCCAAAGACGCCATCGCCAGACCTCCACGCATAAATCCCAATACAGAATACGCAAAACCCGACAACCTCTTCGCAATCCCAGACTTATTAATCAAATCTCCCGTCAATATAAATAACGGCATCGCCAAAAGCGCAAACCCATCCGTAAACACATCACTCAACGTCGCCCCCATGTTGTCAAGCGTCAAGCCCAAAATCCAACTCGCTCCCACAATCCAGTAACCTATCACCAAAAATATCGGCACCCCCAATACAAAAAATAATGTCGACAATAACGATATCAACGTTATCCACATTCCATCCGCCATCTCTCTAATCTCCTAACAAAGACTGCTGGCGAACCAAGACATCGCCTCGCACATAACGGACACAATCATCCCAGAAATTCTCTACCACTCGCGCACTCAAGATCAACCAACTCAAAGGAACACACGCATAAAACCACCACTGCATCACGTCATCCGTTCCCAGCAGTATCTGAAAATTAGACGCAGAATTCACCGTCTGACGCATCGTCGTCACCAGAACTATCAACGCAAAACCCAACCACAACACCATATCAAGACACAAACACATAAACTGCAAATGCCTCGGAAGAGCCATACGTAACTCTCCAAACGCCAAATGAGTCCTTATCCGAGCATTGTACGCACAACCCATCCACGACATCACCAAAAACAAATAGGGAGGCAACGTCGTCGACCACGGCGCCTGTAACTGAAATACAAAACGCCGTATCACCTCCACGAAAATAACCAACGCGATCACCAAATAAGTACCTATAAGCACAACACGCTCAAATTGCGCATCCATAATCGGCACCAAACGAAAAATTCCCAACAGAAAACCTCCGCCCAACACCATCACAATCGCAAAAAATGGATACGCAGACCAATGCCATATCGCACCAGAAATCTCAAAAGAATCTCTCGTCAGAAACGCAAATAACAGGGCACCCATCCCCTCAATCATATCTCCTAGCACGGCTCAATAAACTCCCTCAAATCCAGTTTCCCCCCGCCCGAAACCAGACCCAAGTTCTTGTCCAAACTCTAAGATTTCCACCAACGACGTGGCTCTACGTTCTCTGCCTTCATATCAGCAGGAATCTCTCTCGCAACCTTGAAGATATCCGTGTACGTATCAATGCCTCCCGCCCAATTGTTAATACGCTCACGCCACTGCTCCCAAGGCTTCGGATTAAATTCAGGAGAACACATCTCTTCCGCCATGCGAATCTCAGAATCAGAAAGAGACGCAACCCGTACATTGTTCTCTTTGAAGATCGTTCCGTCCAGCTGCGGATTCGAAAAACCTACCGTGTTCACAAGGGCAGCCTCATTCGCCGCCTGAACATGAACCTGCGTAAGATAAGAAGACTCCATCATCGCATCTTGCAAATCTCCACCCAGTCTATCAAAGCTCTGACTATTAATAGCCGTATGCTCCGTACCGCAGAAGAAACGAAGATCTACACTCTGCGAAACCACAGGCGACATATTCGCATACGCAACCGCAGAAGCCCAAGTTTCCGCTCCGTCTATCAAGCCTTGCTTCAAACCGTCAAGAGTCTCTTCCCATGCAATCGGAACAGGATTCAAATTCAACATCTGCATCGCTATCCGACCCAACTGTGTGCCCGTCACACGGTTCTTCGTACCGAACAAATCAGATATCTTCGTCACCGTCGGCTTCTTCTCCCAAGACAAACCAAGCTGAATACCACGCAATTCTGCATGACTAAACAAAAACTTCAAACCATGACGCTTCTCAAACGGATCCCGCAAAATCCTCTGACTCTCAGGACTATACAAGAAATAATACTGAGAAGCACGACTCGGAAACATGTAGGCATAATCCAACACGTTCAAATATGGTGCTCCACCCGCCGAATTCTGAGTCGACGCCGCATACACATCTATAATACCACTTTGCGCCTTCTTCACACACGCCAACTGGTTACAAATCTGATTGTTCCCTATAAACTCAAAACGAACCTCACCGTCCGTACGCTCTTCCATGTCTTGCACAAACTGAAGGCACCCTGCTCGCTCTATAAGCAAATTCCTCTCGTTAAATCCAGCCGCACCAAACTTCAACGTATGGCGTGCAGACTTCGACATCCGCTTCTTATAAGTCGAATTCGCCGCCTGTGCTATAGACGCCAAACTCACCGTTCCCGCAAGACCGGCCGCTCCAAGCAAAGTCGATGTAAGACCATAAGTCCCCACAACCTTCATCAAATCACGACGCGAAATTTGCGATAGTTTTCTCATTACTGACATGTTTATCTCCCTTTTTCCCGCCCCTCATTATACCCTTCCCCTGTGCTCATCCTCCACGCAAATCATGACAAAAATATAACACCCTCTCTTCTCCCCCTTTTCATCCTTGCCAAAACCATTCCGCACGCATTATAATAGTAATCACCATTCTCGCACAAGCGTTTATGTAGAAAAATATTAAAAAAAAGGGCGAGGCTTATGTCACATGTCGACACCATCATCATCGGAGCAGGATCTGCAGGCTGTGTTCTTGCAAACAGACTCTCCGAAAACTCTCAGCATAATGTCTTGCTTGTCGAAGCAGGCACTTGGGACAATAACCCTTGGATACACGTCCCCGTCGGTTACTTCAAAACCATGCATAACCCCAAATTCGACTGGTGCTTCAAAACCACTCCCCAGACACACCTCAATCAACGAACCATCGATTGTCCTCGAGGAAAAGTCATCGGAGGAAGCAGCTCTCTCAACGGACTCCTCTACGTAAGAGGTCAACCTGAAGACTACAACCATTGGCGACAACTCGGCAATGCAGGATGGGCTTGGGATGACATACTCCCCTACTTCAAAAAAGCTGAAGGTTTCGAAGGAGGTGACTCAGAATTCCATAACGCACAAGGGCCTCTCAAAGTCTCTTACCCCAGAATCCGTCGCGACATCTGTGACGCTTGGCTCGAAGCCGCTCAGGCTTGCGGATACCCCTTCAATCACGACTATAACGGCGCTTCTCAAGAAGGCGTCGGACTCTTCAACCTCACCACACACAATGGAAAACGTTGCAGTTCCGCCGTCGCTTACCTCCACCCCATCAAAAATAGAAAAAATCTTTCCGTACTCACACAAGCCACCACCTCCCGAATCATTATCGAAAATAAACGGGCCGTCGGGATCGAAATTGTCCGACCCGACAATACACGCGAAATCATTCGCGCTCGGGGCGAAATCATCCTCTCCGCTGGAGCCATCGGTTCCCCACACATCCTCATGCTCTCTGGAATCGCAAACGCAGACTTGCTTCAACAACACAATATTCCCCTCGTACATCACCTCCCAGGCGTTGGACAAAACCTTCAAGACCACTTGCAGGCACGCCTTGTCCATAAATGCAACGCTCCCACTCTCAATGACGAAGTCCGTACCCTCCCGCGACAAGCTCTCATCGCCCTTCGCTACATCCTCTTCCGATCCGGACCCATGACTATGGCCGCTTCTCTTGCCACCGGCTTCCTCAAAACGCAAAATAATCTCGAGGTTCCCGATATTCAGTTCCATATCCAACCTTGGTCGGCGAACAGTCCGGGAGAAGGCGTCCATCCTTTCTCCGCTTTCACTTCCTCCATTTGTCAGTTGCGACCTCAAAGTTCCGGATTCATCTCTCTCCAATCCTCAAACCCTCTCGAGAAACCCCTCATCGACCCTCAATACCTCT
>CAKMZR010000082.1:0-1396 GCA_929200455.1 uncultured Alphaproteobacteria bacterium
CTCCCCCCCCTCGCCTTCTTGAAGCGGCGACAACAAAACCCTAGAACCTCCCCCGTTCGCTTCCAAATCCTCCAAAACCTTCCGCAAATTCGGCGTCTCACTCTTCTTAAGGTCTATCCTCACGTTCGGACGAATTGAACGCAACTCTCGAAGAATAGACTCCTCATTCCACAATAAGTACACGCCTCCAAATACAACAGAACCCACGCCCAACAACCACGCAAAGCGAAGAAGTCCACTTGGCGAACGACGACGATTATATCTCTTCCTAGCCATACTATCCTCCCCCCAAAGACGCGGATTCCCTAAGAACCTTGTCATACTCAGAAAGACGCATCACCTCCCTCAATCCATACGCCAGCTGTACATCTTCGGGACGCTCCCTGCTCACATACGACTTCAACGCCGTCATGTCCGAATCCAAAAAAACTTCAATATCAGGATCCAATCCCCTCCCATCAATCGAAACACCACTCGGCGTAAAATAACGTTGCACCGTCATCTTCATGCCGTACGTGTTCGCCGGAAGTCCCACCAACACCCCCAAGTCCAACACATCCTGCACAGAACCCTTGCCATAACTCCTCTGACCCACCAAGACCGCACGATCATGATCCTTCAACGCTCCCGCCACAATCTCAGACGCTGAGGCAGAACCTCCGTCAATCAAGACCACCAAGGGCAAACCTCCCAATACATCACCCTTCTGTGCCTGAAATCGAGACGCATCCCTCCTGTCTCGACGCTCAGAGCGAACCGACACTATCTCTCCGTGATCCAAAAAAAGATCCGAAACCTTCAAGGCTTGTGCCAACAAGCCTCCAGGATTACGACGCAAGTCAAATATATAACCCACAAGTTCCGAATTCTCCGCCTGCAAACTCTCAACCGCTTCCACAATGTCCGAAGACGCATTGCTGTTAAACGACAACAACCTCACATAACCCACATCCCCCTCAAGCCAAGACCTCACAGAACGAACCTTAATCACAGAACGCACTATCACCACCTTCCGCTCTTCCTCGCCCCGCAAAAATGTCAATTCCACACTGCTCCCCTCCTCACCCCTCATCAACCCTATCGCTTCCTCTATCGTCTTATCAATAATCGAAACACCATCCACCGCTATAATCACATCATTCGGCTCAAGACCCGCCTTCGACGCAGGCGTATCCTCAATCGGAGAAACCACAACAACACCCCCTCCATCCGCCTGATCAATCTCTATACCCAAACCTCCAAATCGACCCGATGTCGCCTCTTGAAGACTCGTATAACTCTCAGGACTCAGAAAAACCGTATGGGGATCCAAACTCTCAAGAGAACCCCTAATCGCCTCCTCTATCAATCCAGACCTATCAACCTTCTCCACATACCTCCTCTCAAGATTATCAAG
>CAKMZR010000082.1:1406-7104 GCA_929200455.1 uncultured Alphaproteobacteria bacterium
CTGATAACCCTTATCGTCGCCAGAATCATCAGCCTCAGAAACTTCTCCCCAAGCCACAGAAATCCAAAACAACACCAACGGCAATAACATAACCTGTACGCCTAGCCTCAATATCTTCATCCTCGCAAAATCTCCTTGATCCAATCTTCCCTCCACTCTCGTATATCCTATCCTGATGCACCTTTTTTCTCAACCCTCGGAACACCCAACTCCACCACTCGAGGATCAAACCAACGCAAAGGATCTACAGGCTCCTCATTCCTACGCAACTGCATGTTCAAAACTCCACGCTGACTCTTTCCTAGGCGTCCCACAAAACCCAACGGCTCACCCGAAAGTACCCATTGTCCCCTTGAAACGCTTACACGATTCAATCCCCATAGTATAGAATGAAATGATCCCACATGCTCTATCACTATCAAATTGCCAAAACGACCCCAACCTCCCGCATGAACCACCTTCCCGTCAAACGGGGCCACCACTTGCGCGTCTTTCAATGTCACGATACGAATAGCTCGCTCATGACCTCGCTCACCTGCCCCTTCCAAATTCCCCACAGAAGGTACGCCTATGTAACCCCTCACAGGAAAAGGACGAACACCTGGCGGAACCTCCTTCTTCTCCGCTTCCTTCAAACCCTCGCGACGCAATGATGGCGGCCTTTGCAATATCCGAATCTCGTCTATCAACTCCTGCAACGTGCCGGCCTCTCGCGACAAAAACACCAAACGCTGCTCTATAAGACCCATCTCTTCGCGACGGCGTGCCAAGAGAACATTCTTGCTCTTGACCGTCTGCGACAACGCCTCCCGTTGACGACGCAAACTCTCATTGCTGCGTGTCAACTCTTCTAGCTGACGCCGAGTCTCTTGGCGGGCTTGCGAAAGATCCATAAAACCCTCCTCAACCTCATCCACGTGCCTTTGCAAAAGTGGCACCCAATGACGCAATATCGCTTCTGCCAAAAGTGCATCGCGACGAGAACCGGGGTAAAGAACGTACGAACGCACAGGACGCTCGTAAAAATCTCGCAAAATCGAAACAATCCTCGCCATATCTCGACGACCGGACGTCAACTCACGCAGCTGACGCTGCTGCTGACGACCCAAACGCTCAAGACCCTCATGCAACGAAGAAACCTCCTTCTCAAGAGCACTCCCCTTGCGGGCAAGCTCTACAGACCTGTCCCTTAGCCTCTTAATTTCCTTGTTCAACTGTGCATCTTCGCGACGAATCTTCTTTCGTTGCTCCGCGTTCTCCTCTATCGCCTCACCAAGACCCCGTAAACGCTCCTCCTCCTCCTCCGCATGGACACCAAAACTCCACACAAAAAACCCACTCAACAACAACAAAAATAAAAGACCTCTCATCAGACTTTTCTCCCCCTCAAACAAAACAGCACCTCTCCCGTCATCTCTTCCGGTACCTCCAACCCCATAAGCGACAATACACTCGGGGCCACATCGCTCAGTCCATACCCGCCCGCTTCTCCCACTCGCAACTCAGCTCCCTCGCAACAACATATACAACGAACCCGATTCAATGAATGAGACGTCGAAACCTCTCCCGTCTGCAAATCCCTCATCTCCTCCGCATTCCCGTGATCCGACAATACCAACAAACAACCGCCCTTACCCTCAACCTTGCGTGCGATCTCTCCCAACATCTTATCCACATAAGACACCCCCTCCTTTACCGCCAAAAGATTTCCCGTGTGTCCCAACATGTCAGGATTCGCAAAATTCACGACAAAAAAATCATACGCATCTCCCTCAAGACCCAACAAAACCTCATCCGTCACCTCCCGTGCAGACATCTTCGGCGTTTCATCATAAGACTCCACTCGAGGTGACGGCACTATCACTCGAGACTCACCCTCCCACGACGACTCCCGACCTCCGTTCAAAAAATACGTCACATGGGCAAACTTCTCCGTCTCCGCTACTCGCAACTGTCGCTTGCCGGAACGACTCACAACCTCTCCCAATGTCACACCTCCCTCCCGTCTCGAAAATAACGACAACATTCCCCCGTCTCCGAGATCATCCGAGTAACGCACCATGCCACACGAAACACCAAACCGTCCCCTCTCCTCTCCCTCGTCCATCCCCTTCAACAATCCCGATAAAATCTGGCGAACCCGATCCGTCCGAAAATTTATACAGAGCAAACCATCTCCTTCCCTCACACCACCATAATCTCCCACCACCTTCGGCTCCAACATCTCCTCACTGCCGCCAAGCCCTCCCCAGCCCTCCTCGCTATTCGCACGATCCATCTCGTACTGCCAGTCTGCCGACCACCTCTCTCCCTTACCATACACAATCGCTTCATACGCCTTACGCGTCCGATCCCATCTGTTGTCACGATCCATCCCGTAAAACCTCCCCAATATCGTACCCACCTTCACCCCATCTCCCCCCACCTCATCCCACACTTCCCGCAAAACCTTCGGAGCCTCTCCCCTCACCGTATCCCGACCGTCCGTCATCACATGCCACACAACCTCAAAACCCGCTTCCCTCACCTTCCTCGTCATACCCACCCAATGATCCGTATGTGCGTGTACCCCTCCCTTCGACATCAATCCCAACATGTGAACTCGACCCCCTCCACATCCTCTCATACCCTCACAAAACTCTCCCCACACAACCTCCATCTCCTCATCCCTAACACCTCCCGACAATACCGACGATATCCTCGGCAAATCCTGCCATATCACACGACCAGCTCCTATCGTCATATGACCCACCTCCGAATTCCCCATCTGTCCCTCAGGCAATCCCACTCTCTCACCGTCCGTTCGCAACAAAATAGACGGATAACGCGAAGCCAAGTCCGTCCACTCAGAAGTATCTCCCAAAAAAATTCCGTTCGACTCACTCGGAGGGGCCTCTCCCCAACCATCAAGAATAACCATCACCAATGGACGCATGTTCTCTTCCTTACCAAACTCTACTCTTGTTGACTTTTTTCGTAACCTATGATTAATTCTCATCAATGGAACATCACACAAAAAGGAAGATCACCCCCCACAATGTCCAGATTGCTCAACTTACCCTACGCTCTCTTATTCGCCGCCGCAACTCTTGTCAACTCCTATTCAGTTCATGCTGCCGTGCCCGGAGGCTATAACCTACCAGAACCCGCCAACAAACTCGCTCAGAGCATGTTCGACTTCCACTCCTACTGGCTCTTGCCCATCGTCTTCGGAATCTCCGCTTTCGTTCTCGCTCTCCTCGTCTACACCTGCTACCGATTCTCAGAACACAGAAATCCCGTACCCTCAAAAACAACACACAATGCTTACCTCGAAATCATATGGACACTCGTACCCGTACTCATCCTCCTCATCATCGTCGCTCCTTCCCTCCGCATACTCCAAGGAACCGACGACCTCAGCAACGCAGAAATGACCATAAAAACTACAGGATTCCAATGGTACTGGAATTATGCTTACGTCGATGAAGGCGAACTCGCTTTCGACTCCATCCTCATTCCAGACGACCAAATCAAAGATGGACAACTCCGACTCATGAGCGTCGACCAACCCCTCGTCATTCCCGCAAATACCAAAATCAAATTGCAATTCACCGCCGGCGACGTCATACATAGCTGGGCCGTACAAGACTTCGGCGTCAGAATGGATGCCGTACCAGGACTCCTCAACGAATTCCCCCTCGAACCCGTCAAAAAACCCGGAATCTATTACGGATTCTGCTCCGAACTCTGCGGAAGCAAACATAGCTACATGCCCATAGAAGTACACGTTCTCCCTAAAGACAAATTCAAATCATGGCTCGAAGAAGCCAAAAAATCATTCGATCTCGGAAATCCCATCTCAACACCCCAAACCTTTTCTCACGCACAAGAAACAACCTCACAGTCCCAAGGATAGCCACACATGACAACCGCCGAACACCCTCATACCGATAGCCACCATGCTCACGACACCCCAAAAGGAATCGGACGCTGGCTCTTCTCTACCAATCATCGCGATATCGGCACCATGTACCTCCTCTTCTCCATGATCGCCGCCGTCGTTGGCGTCGGGCTTTCCATCTATATGCGTTTGGAACTCCAAAGTCCCGGCGTACAATTCATGCTCACTCCCGACGGAGAACCCGACGGACAATTCTGGAACGTCATCATTACCGCTCACGGCTTGCTCATGGTCTTCTTCGTCGTCATGCCCGCCCTCATCGGAGGATTCGGAAACTGGTTCGTTCCCCTCATGATCGGAGCTCCCGATATGGCCTTCCCTCGCATGAACAATATCAGCTTCTGGCTGCTCCCTCCCGCCATCATCCTCCTCACCCTCTCCATCTTCGCCGGAGACGGTGCCGGAACAGGGTGGACCGCTTACCCCCCCCTCTCAAGCTTTAGTGCTCATCCGGACGCCAGTGTCGACCTCGCCATCTTCGCCCTGCACCTTGCAGGTGTATCTTCACTGCTCGGTGCCATCAACTTCGTCACCACCATCTTCAATATGCGTACCCCCGGAATGACCCTCCACAAAATGCCCCTCTTCTGCTGGGCCATGCTCGTTACCGCTTTCCTCCTCATCATCTCTCTTCCCGTACTCGCAGGTGCCATCACCATGCTCCTTACAGACAGAAACTTCGGTACAGCATTCTTCATCCCAGAACAAGGTGGTGACCCCATTCTCTTCCAACACCTCTTCTGGTTCTTCGGACACCCGGAAGTCTACGTCATGATCCTTCCCGCCTTCGGAATCGTAAGCCATGTCGTCTCAACTTTTTCCAAAAAACCCATCTTCGGATACCTCGGGATGGTCTACGCTATGGTCATGATCGGATTCGTCGGGTCCATCGTATGGGCTCACCACATGTTCACCGTCGGACTTTCCCTCGAAACACGTGTCTACTTCACCATGGCAACGCTTGTCATCGCCGTTCCCACTGGCGTCAAAATCTTTAGCTGGATCGCTACCATGTGGGGCGGATCCATCCGATTCGAAGTCCCCATGTTGTGGGCCATCGGATTCATCTTCGTCTTCACCGTCGGCGGCGTCACCGGAGTCGTGCTCGCTAACGGCGGCATGGATATCCAACTTCACGACACTTACTACGTCGTCGCCCACTTCCACTATGTCCTCTCCCTTGGAGCCGTCTTCGGAATATTCGCCGGATTCATGTACTGGTTCGGAAAAATGAGCGGATGCGAATATCCTCCCCTCATCGCAAAAATACACTTCTGGGGCATGTTCATCGGCGTCAACCTCACCTTCTTCCCCCAACACTTCGCAGGACTCGCAGGAATGCCTAGACGATACATCGATTATGCAGACGGATTCGCTGCCATCAACTTCATCTCTTCCATCGGTTCCTACGTATCCGCTTCCGCTTACGTCCTCTTCCTCTGCGGACTCATCTACGCACTCAAAGCAAAAAAACCCGTGCCCGCCAATCCATGGGGCGAAGGGGCCACAACCCTCGAGTGGACAGTCTCTTCCCCTCCTCCCGCTCATACCTTCAACGAACTCCCCGTCATCCGCTAATCTCCCATCATGTCACTGCAAACTTCTCCTTCCCCCTCCCTCAACAAAGAGACTTCCCTCCTGGAAAGCTCTGTCAGTGACTATATGCGACTCCTCAAACCAGGCGTCATGTCTTTGGTCGTCTTCTCAGGACTCATCGGACTTCTCCTTGCTCCCGGTGACATCCATCCCCTCATC